>JBBRIO010000106.1:0-11818 GCA_038220855.1 Bryobacterales bacterium
CCGCACAACAAATCGCCCCGACTCGCGGTCGGGCTCCATCACCTTGGGCCACGGTCGAGCCAGCGCCGGTGCTGCTCCGAGCCCAAGCAGAGTCAGGAGAAAGGTAAGGGTGAAACGCAAGCCGATGGTCTTCATCTTCGCTCTCCAGTATACTTTTCTACTCCGATATGCAACGCCGCAACTTTCTCACCGCAACCCTGGGCGCCACTGGCGCCGCCCTCGCTCAAAAGCGCGATTGGTCTCAACCGGCTCGGTATCCCGACCCAGACATCGTCTCGCTCGACAAGCGTTTTGACAAGTATAAGCTCGGAAATACGCCCATCCGCCGCCTTTATACCGGCTGCCTCTGGGCCGAAGGCCCGGCCTGGAATGGGGTCGGTCGCTATCTTCTCTGGAGCGATATCCCCAACAACGTCCAGATGCGTTGGCTCGAAGAAAATGGCGCGGTCTCCACCTTTCGGCAACCCGTCGGCTACTCGAACGGGAATACCTTCGATTACGAAGGCCGTCAGATCGCCTGCGAACACGGCAATCGCCGCGTCACCCGCTACGAGTATAACGGCACCGTCACCGTCCTCGCCGACAAGTTCAACGGCAAAATCCTCAATGCCCCCAACGACGCTATCGTCCATCCCACCGATGGCAGCATTTGGTTCACCGACCCCGGCTACGGTAGCCTCATGCATTACGAAGGCAACAAAGGCGAACTCCTTCTCAAGGAGGCCGTCTATCGCATCGACGGCAAAACCGGGCAAGTGACGATGCTCACCGACGAGATTTTTAAGCCCAACGGCCTGTGTTTCTCACCGGACTACAAAAAACTCTACGTTGCCGATACCGGTGCCACGCACTACCCGCAAGCTCCCCGCGTCATCAAAGTTTGGGACATCGTCGATGGCAAGCGCCTAGCTAACGGACGGGTCTTTTGTAACATGAAGCTTGAGGGGGTCGGCGACGGACTCGCCGATGGTATTCGCTGCGACACCGACGGCAATATCTGGTCTAGCGCCGGATGGGTCGGCGACGGTTACGACGGCGTTCACATTTTTGCTCCAGATGGCCAGCGGATCGGCCAGATCAAGCTGCCTGAAATCTGTTCGAACCTGTGCTTCGGAGGAGCCAAGCGCAACAAGCTGTTTATGACGGGAAGCCAAAGCCTCTACATGATGTATGTTGAAGCCCAAGGCGCTCACATCAGTTAGGTCCGGTAGGTGACCGTCTCCAGGAACAAGCCGCTGGCCGGTGCCGTCCATGCCGCCACGTCCAACTCCTTGCCGCCTTGGCCCTGCAGCAGAGCTTCGAACTGCTGCAGGGTTACCTCGCCCATGCCAACCTTTACGAGCAATCCAACCACCCGTCGGACCATCCGCCACAAAAAGTGCGAGGCTTCCAGGCGGATCATGATCATGTGATCTTCGACAGCGATTTCGGCCGCTTCGACGACCACGATCGTCGATTCGTTTGGACGCGAAGGATCCTTGGCCGCGAACCGAACGAAGTCGTGCCGGCCGGGCAGCAGCAGTGCCGCCGCCTGGATTGCCGCTAGGTCCAGAGGTTCCTTGATCCACCATACATGGCGTTTGGTGAAGGCGGACTTGCGCGTTGCGATTTGGTAGATGTAGGACCGGGCGATCGCGTCATGCCGGGCGTGAAACTTCGGTGAGGCCTCCTCCACGCGGAGGATAGAGATATCGGACGGCAACCGATCATTCCAATCCCGTCGCAGTTTCTCGACCGGATAGAACGGGGTTCGCCGGTCATTGCGCGGCAACCGCAGGTGCATTACTTGGGCCAACGCGTGTACCCCGGCGTCGGTCCGCCCCGCGCCCATCAATTCGAGGGGAGCCCCCCCGAAGGAGGGCTCGATTGCCTCGCGCAAGGCCCCTAATACGGAGCGAGCGTTAATCTGCTCCTGCCAACCGTGATAGCGCGTGCCATCATATTCCAGCGTAATTTTCCAGGTATTCATTAATCCCAAGCGGCGCCATCAAGAGTTCGAGGCGACCAACTCTTGATGATACGGCTTTGCGCGCCCTCCGCGGCTAAACCCCTGCAACATTGCCTGCCCGATTCGATCCAGGGCCAACACTTCACAGGCCGCCTCGGCCTCGACTGCCGCATGTGGCATCCCATAGACGACACAGGTCTCCTCGTTCTGGGCGATCGTCCAGGCCCCTCCGTCCCGCATCTGCTTCAAACCAGTAGCGCCGTCCGACCCCATGCCTGTGAGAATCACTCCCAACGCGCTCGCCCCAGCCACCGCCGCCACGGACCGAAACAAGACATCGACCGCTGGGCGCTGATAATGCACCGGCGGGCCTTTGCGCAAACGGACCCGATACTCATTCCCCTGCCGCGCCAACACCAAATGGAGCCCACCCGGAGCGATTAAAACCAAACCATCCTCCACCAAGTCCCCGTCCTCAGCCTCCTTCACCCGCTGCGGACAGCATTGGTTCAGCCGGTCAGCAAAACTGCGCGAAAACACGGGCGGGATATGCTGCACCACCACCATCCCCGGTATGTCGGCCGGAAGCTGCAACAACAGACGCTCAACCGCCTGCGTCCCCCCGGTCGAAGCACCCACGGCAAATATTCGCGAACTCGGACGGCCGGGGACACCCGTTGCCAGCGCTACCGGAGGCGCACCCGGCATCGGCACCGAATGCGCCGGCAAAGCCCCCCGGTACCGAGCCCCGGCCGCGCCCAAAACCTTCAACAGCAACTGCTGCCGAAACTCGGGAATCTCCCGCGCCCCCGCCGGTTTGACCAGCGCTTCCACCGCCCCCAACCGCAACGCCTCCACCACCGCTTGCGATCCCCGCTGACACAAGGTACTCACCACAATCACCGGCATTGGTAACTTCGCCATCAGCTTCCCCAGAAACGTGATGCCATCCATCTTGGGCATCTCAATATCCAAGGTCAACACATCCGGACGTAAGGCGACGATCAGATCGCGGGCCTCGTAGGGATCGGCAGCCGTGCCCACCACCTCGATCTGAGGACTACTCGCCAAAGTCTCGCTCAGCAACCGTCGCATATTCTGCGAGTCATCCACCACGAGTACCCGAATTCGTTTGTTTACCATGCGTTTTGTCCTTCTTCACCAAGCGGCCTCCACTCTAATCAGAGGCCGCTACCCAACCTGCCTCCGACGACTACGCCGCCGGATTCAATCGGTCCCAACTCAAAGCCAGAACCATCTTGCCGTTGTCGAGTTCCAAAGATCGATGCAAGGTCGCCACTTGCGCGGGCAACTCCGCCGCCGCTGCCAAAATCTCCGGCTTCGACAAATCGAATAACTCCTCAGACTCATGTTTGCTCAAAAACGAACCGCAAACCATATTGCCAAGCTCGTTCACGACGTCATTCATCTGCTCCTCACTCGGCACCTCTCCCATCGGCAGCCCAAGAAAGTTCGCCGTCAGAGCTTCGGCCGTTTCCCGGGGCATGCTCATGTGCAGCATCCCGGAACTGGCCCCTTGAAACTCGACCTTCACCGTTACCGGCTTGTCCGGCGGGTCGCCGATCACATTCCCGTTCATGACGTCGGTGAAAAACATCATCCCCAGCACTTCGCTGGCGGCATCTACTAAGTCCACATCAGCACAACGCGGCAGCATAGTCCCTCCCGAGAATTTGTTCAACTTTCAGCCGGATCATCTCCGGCGCGCACGGCTTACTAATGTAGCCCCGCGCTCCCAACTCCCGCAACCGCAGTACCCGCGTCTTGGTCGCGTCGGTAGAAATCACCAGCACCGGAACCTCGCGCAGACGTTCCTCCTGCTGGAGCTGGGTTACAAACTCTTCGCCGTTCATGACCGGCATATTGATGTCCGTGAACACTAAGTCAATACCGGCCCCTTGCAAGTGCTCCCGCTCCAAAACCGCGATACCTTCCTTGCCATCGCCAGCCTCGAACACCGCGCTCAAAGCCAGACCAGACATCTGGAGTGTTCGCCGGATGTAGAGCCGCATCGCCGGCGCGTCATCGACAATTAATACTCGTAGTGCCATATCCAGTTTCCCTCTTACTCTTCTTCATCGGTTGAATTCGTCGTTTCATTACAATAAACGCACGGATCGGCAACATTACATCGCCATCGCGCACGGCTCGGGAGAGGTTACCCAAAACTCCCCCGTCCCAATCGTTAGACCCAAGGTACGACCCTGGCCGCCGCCCACCGCCTCCCCCTCGAGCATAAGCCCGTGGCGCCAAAGCAGCTTCCGAATCACCAGATAGTTCTGTTTCCCGACTCCGGTGCCTTCGCTCGGCAGGCCGTGGCCCTGCAAACCCGCAAACTTCGGCCCACCGATCATCTGCGCCCCACCCGCGATACGAATCATCGTCCGCTTTGGATCCGCCCCCAACCGGGTCATCTTGGTCAGTAATAGCTGCAGTCCGGTATCGGCAAACATCGCCGGATGCGACTCGGCCATCTCCCGATCCATGTTCGAGTCCGGCAGCTGAAAATGCAGTAATCCACCTACTGCGGATTTGGGGTCGTATGCCGCCAAACCAATACAGGATCCGAGAGCATAAGTAACCAGATAACTATCCCGGTCTTTACTCGTTCGGCACTCGGAGACCCCAATTACTATTGCGTTCTTTCCTTTGGGAATCATGATTGCTCCTCTGTCTTCCTCCCCTTTCGCGTGCCCATTTCAACGCCGGTACCCGGACCGGCCAAACGGTACACCGAAGGTTTCACGTACTCCATCTGCGAATCCAATCCGTTCAAACTTTCGGCATGTCCAACGAAAAGGTGTCCGCCGGGCTCCAGGCGCCCGCGCATCTGATCCACCACCAGTCCCCGAGTGGCACTGTTGAAATAGATCATCACGTTTCTGCAAAAAATCGATGAAAAAGGACCGATCGGCGGCAAGGGCTCAATGAGGTTTAACCGCCGAAACTCGACCATCTGTTTGATCTCCGGCTTCACCCGGAAATAGCCTTGCCACTTCCCTTCCCCGCGCAAGAAGAAACGCCGGCGCCAGGCTTCCGAGACCGGTTCCAGCCTCTCCTCCCGATACACGGCCCGCCGCGCTTGCTCCAGGATCCCGGGCGAGATATCGGTCGCCAAAATTCGGACCTGCCGATAGGCCGCCTCCCCCAACGCTTCGACCGCGCACATGGCCATCGTGTACGGCTCCTCTCCCGAAGAACTCGCCGCGCACCACACCGGCTGTTCCGCCCGGTGCTTCTGGGTCAGCAACACCTCCTGCTGCCAGAACTCAAAGTGACTGGCCTCGCGCAGGAAACTCGTGTGATTCGTCGTCAGACAGTCAATGAATTCGAGCATCGGCGGACCGTTTGGATCTCGCTTCACCGCCTGCAGATACTCCTGCACCGTGCGAAATCCGCCGCGCCGCATCGGCTCGGCCAACCGCAAGGTCACCAAAGACTCCTTGCCGGCCCGGAGTTCAATCCCCAACCGCTGCTGCACCAGGGCGCAGATCTCCCGGAATTCGGCCTCCGGAATCCGGAGCCCGCCGACCATCTCAGGGCTGGCTAGCTCAGGCAGCGGCATTAAAGCTCTCCCGACTCAACATACCTTCCAGATCCAGAATCAATCCCACGCATCCATCGCCCATAATCGCCGCGCCCGAAACCCCCGGCATCGTGCCGAGATACTCGCCCAGGCTCTTGATCACCACCTCTTGCTTACCGAGGAGCTCATCAACCAGCAGGCAGTAGCGTCGGCCCTCCATCTCGGCGGCGATCAGGATACCGTCGTAGGGGTCGGTCGAGGCCGGCGTCCGGCCCAGCATCTGATAGAGCCGCAGCAGCGGCACCACCCGTTCGCGGACCAGCACGACCTCTTGGTTCCCGCTCACACGGTAGATCGAGTCAGCCACCGGACGGAAGATCTCGTGCACGCAGTGCAGCGGCAGAATGTAGCGTTGACCCGCCACCTTCACCGAT
The DNA here is from genome assembly GCA_038220855.1 of Bryobacterales bacterium. Classification (GTDB taxonomy): domain Bacteria; phylum Acidobacteriota; class Terriglobia; order Bryobacterales; family Bryobacteraceae. The sequence continues at coordinate 5,930 of JBBRIO010000106.1, forward strand.
AGCCCGTCAATAATTGCCAGCGTCAATGGGAAGCGAAGCAGAAACGTCGTCCCGACCCCGGGCTCGGATCGAATCTCGATTCGCCCACGGAGTTTCTGGATCTGTTGCTTCACCACGTCCATGCCCACGCCGCGTCCGCTGACATCCGAAATCTGATCCGCGGTCGAAAAGCCGGGTTCGAAGATCAGTTCCAGGATCTTGTCGACCGGTGGATTGGCGTCCTCGGCCAGCAAGCCCCGCTCAATCGCTTTCTTCAGAATCTTCGCGCGGTTCAAACCCCGCCCGTCGTCGGAGACTTCGATCAGCACGTTTCCAGACTGATGAGAGGCCACCAGGCGCACTTTACCGGTCCCCGATTTACCGGTCTTTTCCCGTTCGCCGGGTGCCTCCAGTCCGTGGTCAACCGAATTCCGGATCATGTGCATCAGCGGATCGGCCAACTGCTCAACAATCGAGCGGTCCAATTCGGAGTCCTCGCCGACCAGTTCCAGTTCTGCCAGTTTGCCCGACTTCTTCACCAAGTCGCGGAAGGCGCGCTGCATCCGCTGGAATGTCTGGCGAATCGGCACCACGCGAAGCGACATCGCGATCTTCTGGAGGTCGGTCGTAATCCGTCCCAGTTGCGATAGATTCCGCCCCAGCCGAGGCTCGCCGAGTTGAATCACCGAGGGGTCCTGCTGCACGAGCGATTGGGCGATCACCAGTTCCCCGACCATATCCACGAGATAGTCCAGTTTTGAAGTCTCCACTTTCACATGCGCATTGGCCGACTCGCCGCGGCGTTTCGAGGTAGCGACCTCCGCCACTTCCACCGTCCCCCCTCCGCTCCCGGCGACGACCGAAACGACGACGTCCTCGTCCGGAGGCATCATTTCGTTGCGCAATCGTTCGAGCAACTCCCCGTTATCGGGCAGAACCACGGAAACACCGCTGCGATCTTCGTCCAGACAGTCGACGATCACCCCGAGCCGATCCGCGCACGCCAAGACCACATCCACGAGCGAAGGCGTCGCCGGCAACGCTCCATTGCGCACCAGATCGAGCAGAGTCTCCACCTCGTGGGCCAGATCCCGGGTCGAACCCAGGTTAAAGATTCCCGCCAGACCTTTGATCGTGTGGAAGCTCCGGAAGATCGCGTGGATCGGCTCCGGATTCTGCGGGGCCTGCTCGAGCAGGAGTAGCTCCTTTTCGATCATTTCCAGATGCTCGCGCGCTTCCCCAATGAAGTCGCCGATCATCGAAAGGTCCTGGTACAGTTCGGCCGAACCACCCGCCGCCACGCGCTGGCGGGATAGCCGGGCCGACAACTCGGTGTCGGCGAGTGTCTGCAACCGTTCGATTTGTTCTTCCAGCACGGCGCTGAAGTTCGGCCCGGGAGTTTGAATTTGCCGCCCGAGGGCCGCGGCGCACGCCGCCGTCTCCATCATTTCGAGGTCGATCGCCGCCGGAGAGATCTTGGCACACAACTCCGCCAACGCCGCCATGCGGGCTCCACCGGGCAATCCCTCTTCGGGCGAAAAGGCCAGCGTTTCTACGATTAATGAATCAATCCAAGTAAGCAGATCAGCTTCTACAGACACAGGGGCTCCTCATCGACATCTCTTCTGTTCGGGTGTTTCGGTGTGAACTACATCAACTGCTGTAAGTCGGTTTGGGAAAGCACACAGTCCAGATCGAGCAGGATCTTCACCTTCCCCCGGATCTTGGCCACCCCTTGCACGTAACCCGAAGAAATCAGGCCGTGGCTGAAGGACTCGGTCTTCTCTATGTCGGAGCTCTGCACCGGCATCACCTCGCTGACCCCGTCCACGATTACGCCAATCAAAAACACGCTTTTTGCCATCTCCGGCTGCACCACGACGATGCAGGTCCGTTCGTCGTATTCCACGCTAGGCACGCCGAGCTTCAGCCGCAGATCGATCACCGGCACCACTTTGCCGCGCAGGTTGATCACGCCCCGGACGTATTCGGCGGTGTGAGGAACCGGCGTTACTTCGAGCATGCCGATAATCTCTTTTACCTTAGCCACCGGGACGGCAAACTCTTCCTTCCCCAGACTAAAGATGAGATGTTTACTGGGGCCTTTTGCCGCGCCCGGTACCGACGGCACTCCGCCGCGGGCGTCGCTATTCTGTGTGTTCATGTTGTTCATAAAGGCGTCTCCGATCGAATCTGGCTACGGGTCTGGCATCCTCGGCCAGTTGTCCTTCCCACTCCATATCGGTGCGCCTTGCATTTATTGCAGGAAAAAATTGAGGGTAATTCTCGCTAATGCTCACCTTACCTCCACCGATATGGCATTTAACGCCAGACGAACGCATGAGTCCGGCGCCAATGAGGAACACCGTTATGATTTCTATCCCTTCGTCAATCTCCGCCGTCCGGGGCCGCAATCGGATTGCGGCTTTGTCGCTCTGCCTGCTTTTCACGCTATCGAGCCTTCCGGTCCACGCCGAGCTTCGTGTCTCGATGGCCGAAGCCCTGAAGGCCGCGGTCAAGCGTCCGTCTCCTTCCTATAGCCCCATCGCCAAACAGATGCGGGTCGCCGGCGACGTCGAGGTAGAAGTGAGCATCTCCAAGGCCGGCGACGTGGAAAACGTCAAGGTGCTTTCGGGCAATGCCCTTCTGACTGGCCCGGTCGTCAAAACAGTGAAGGATTGGAAGTTCACCCCCTTCGCCAGCGAAGCCATCACCCAGTTGAAGTTTACCTTCAAGCCCGAATAGGTTCGTCACCTTAACCCCTTTCCATTTTTTCAGGATTTTCAGGAGAACACTCGCATGTCTAATTGGTCTGCAGGAAAACGTCTGTCGGTCACGACTACGCTCGTCGTCGGCCTCGCGGTGGTGCTAGGAATCAGCGCGGCCTGGGTAACCAGTCATCTGGGCAACCAGCTCGATCGCGCCATCAATCACATGGCTCGACAACAGATGCTCGCTGGCCAGGTCAGCACCCGGGTCAGCGAAATCGACGCGCTCGAACGCGGAGTCGCGATGGCCATGATGCTCCAGCAGACGAGCACCGTCGAAGAGCTCCGCCAAAAGCTGAGCACTAAAGAACAAGAGGCTCGCAAAGCGCTCGAGGAGCTTCGCAATCTCAGCGGAGGCACCGCCTCGGCCGATCTGCAACAGATGACGAGCGAATTCGATGGCGCCATCGAACTCCACCAACAAGTCGTCCGCGCTTTGAACGATCAAAAGATGGACGTCGCCATTGCCACCCTGAATACCCAACTGCTTCCCCGCCTTGCCCAACTCGGCGACCGGGGACGGCATCTGGTCGACGATCAGGCCCGCCAACTCAGTATCGTTGGACGCGAAGCCGAAACCGCCCGTTCGGTCAGCTTCCTCAGCATGCTCGCTCTCGGGCTCCTCAGCGTCGTCGTCGGCCTCGCCGCGGTCTTCAGCGTCCATAAAATTCAAGTAGTCCTGCGCCAGACCGTCGCCGAGCTGAACGAAAACGCCCGCCGCCTCGCCAACACCGCCGGTCGCGTCTCGGCGTCCAGCCAATCGGTCTCCCACGCCGCCAGCGAACAAGCCGCGTCGCTCGAAGAAACCTCGGCCTCTACCGAAGAGATCCACTCGATGACCAAGCGCAACGCTGAAAACGCCGAGTCGGCCACCCGCAAAACCAGCGAAGCCGCCCACACTATTAAGGACGCCAACCTCGCGCTCTCCCAAATGGTCGTGTCGATGAACGAAATCACCACCTCCTCGAACAAGATCTCGAAGATCATTAAGGTCATCGACGACATCGCCTTCCAAACCAACATCCTGGCGCTCAACGCCGCCGTCGAGGCCGCCCGCGCCGGGGAAGCCGGAATGGGCTTCGCCGTCGTCGCCGACGAGGTTCGCAACCTCGCCCAACGCTCCGCCCAAGCCGCCCGCGACACCACCCAACTCATCGAAGAGTCCATCATCCGCGCCTCGGAAGGCAAAGACAAACTCGATGAAGTCGCCCGCGCCATCACTGTCCTCACCAACAGTTCCCTACAGGCCAAAGCCCTCGTCGAAGAGGTCTACGCCGGCAGCCAGGAACAGTCCCGCGGCATCGCTCAGATCTCCCGCACCATCCTCCAAATGGAGCAGCTAACCCAACAGCTCGCCGCCACCGCCGAAGAAGGCGCCGCCGCCGGACAAGGCCTCGCCAGCCAAGCCCACCGCGTCGACGAAATCGTCGTCGGCCTCCAAAAAATCGTCGGCGTCTCAGACTCTGCCCCGGCTTCGGAAATCCAAACTTTCCGGCCCTCGGCAACTCCGTCTACCCCGACCCACACCCCCAGCCTCAACGCCCTGCGTCAGGCTACCCAATACAAATCGCCCTCCTCGAACTCCGGCTACACCGACCAGTTCGCTAAACCTGCCGCCCTCCAACCCGCCGGCGGCGGGCATAACGACGCCAACTCCATCCTCCCCCTCGACGACAACGACTTCAAACCCTTCTAACCCCCGCCCAACTCTCTCGCCCAACCGCCCGGATGCCAACCAGCATCCGGGCTTTCCCTTTTCCCAATCCCTCTTGTATAATTATCCAAGGCACTGAATAAACATTCAGTGCCTTTCGTCGTCTTGATCCCCCAGGAGTCTCCGTCCCAGTCATGCCCTTCGCCGCCGCCCCGCTCGCCATTGGCCCGCCCCTCCTCGCCCCCGATCTCCAGTCTGACCTCGACCTTACGCTCGAAGAACTCACCCGCCTCCTCGCCCTCGCCGAACAGGTCAAGCGCCGCCCCGCCGACTTCGCCCAAGCCCTCAGCGGTCGCTACCTCAGCCTGTTGTTCGAGAAACCATCCCTCCGCACTCGCCTCACTTTTGACCTCGCCATCCAACAACTCGGCGGTGGCGCCGTCACCCAGGTCGGCCCGATCGGGGACCGCGAGCCCCTCGCCGATATCGCCCGCAACCTCGACCGTTGGACCCACTGCATCGTCGCCCGAGTCTTCTCCCAACACACGATCGAAGAACTCGCCCGCTGGTCCCGTGTCCCTGTCATCAACGCCCTCAGCGATCTCTACCACCCGTGCCAAATCCTCGCTGACGTCCAAACCATCCGCGAACGATTCGGCCGGTGGCAGGGCCTCAAGCTGGCCTATGTCGGGGACGGAAACAACATCGCCCATTCCCTCCTGCTCACCGCCGGCCGCCTCGGTATCCACGTCGCCATCGCCTATCCCCCAGGCTATGCTCCCGCCCCTGCCGTCGTCGAAGCCGCCCGCCAAGCAGGCGTCTCCTTCGAGCTAACCTCGGACCCTCGCCAAGCCGTCGACGGCTCACACATTGTCTACACCGACGTCTGGGCGAGCATGGGCCAGGAAGCCGAAGCCGTGGATCGTCAGCAAATCTTCGCCCCATATCAGGTCAACGCGCCCCTCCTCGCCGCCGCCCGGCCCGAGGCGATCTTCCTCCATTGCCTTCCCGCCAAACGCGGTCAGGAGGTAACCGAAGAGGTCATCGAGTCGACTCAATCGGCCGTCTTTGACCAAGCCGAAAACCGGCTCCACGCCCAAAAGGCTCTCCTTCTCTTACTCGTCAAGTAATTTCTCTATGTCCAACACTGACAAGGTTCAACTCTGGGGCGGCCGCTTCGCCTCCGGCCCCTCCGCTACCTTCGAGAAGTTCTCGGAGTCCCTCTCCTTCGACCAACGCCTAGCCGACTGCGACATCCGCGGCTCTCAAGCCTTCGCCCGGGCCCTCGAACGGGTCGGCATCCTTACCGCCGCCGAACGGGCCGAACTGGTGGAAGCTTTCGACGTCATGCGCACCGAAGCTCAGTCCCCCGACTTCTACGCCGGAGCCACCGACGAAGACGTTCACACCCTAATCATCCGGAAGCTCAAAGCCAAGGTCGGTCCCCTCGCCGACAAGATCCACACCGGGCGCAGCCGCAACGAGCAG
>JBBRIO010000107.1:0-11803 GCA_038220855.1 Bryobacterales bacterium
GTCCGATTGGAGCTCGCCGGGCAGCAGGAGATCGTTCGAACAGAGCCCATGAGCGAGACGGTTTCGGCTGGACGCCGCTTTGCCTTCGGGCGTACGGGGTCCAGTGGACTTCATGGCGTTACGCCGATTGGCCAGTTGGCGGGCGGCGGCGCGCTCGCCTTCGAGACGGGCTTCGAACTGGCGGACGGCTTCGTCCTGCCAGGCTTGGGGATCAAATGGTTCTTCGTTTTGCATTGTCTTGAATCCTTAGTTTAGAAATGGAAAAGCCCGCCGAGCCGGGAAGGCGCAGCGGGCTTTTCTCGATTTGACTCTACACCATGGAGTCAAGGGTTTCCGATTTTGGAGAGGTCGATTTGTTGAAAAGAAGGGAAATATAAATTTTTTTTCGCGGTGAACGAGAAGTGTGGCTCAGCGCCACCAGTACCAACGGCCAGCGAGTACTAGAAATACGGGCGCCATCGCGACCGTCGCAATCATAATTCGCAAACTGCTCTTCATACGCGCTCCTTTGGGGCGGGAAGATTCGATTCCTCACGTGCGTCCGAGATCCCCGATGGGGACTTGCGGACCAGCGGAGTATAGATCAAGCAGCACTCTAAAGCCAATCTGATAGCCAGAGCGGGCTGGATTGCGTGATCGATTTGGGGCTGTGGTTGCGCCCTTCCTGGTAATGTTCGGTTTATCTAACTTCGCTTGATTCATGTCGATCAACTTCATCTGTGGGAGATCTACGAACTTACTATGGAGCTCACGACAGAGAGCGGTGTCGTGTATCCGGCCGCGGCCGAGTTCCGCTTTAGTCATGCGATTGTGAACTTGCCGGCTACAGTGGCGGTGATCCACGGGGAGATCGACCAGACGGAGGTTCAGTTTCGGTCCGTCGATGTCGAACACAGGCATTGGTTTCTCAATAACGAGTTCAAACGCGCCGCCGAGATTCTGGCCGGCAAGTATTCGCCGTCCAATTGGGGCTCCATGCGGAAAGATGCCGACGTGCTGTTTGCCGCCGCTACTTCCTTTGCGAAGACGCAACCAGCCGTTGCCCGATGGCTGGCCGAACGGAGCGACAGCCTCTATTACAATTGGATGGCTAAAGCGACCAGCGGCGGAGAGGGAACGGTGATGTCAGACGAAGTTCGTAGCGAACTCGATGCCCTGCGGCGAATCTTGACTGAGCCCTGACGCAAGGCGCTTTAAAGCCCTTACAAGCCTGGGATGTTTCGATACAGCGCGCGGAGTTCGACCGCGACGCCCAGAACGGCTAAGGAGCACACGCCGTCGTCGTCGACGGCCTCACGATACTCCCAGTTCCCTTCCTCGTTTCGCGTATACCACTCGACTCGCCTTTCGTTCTGCGATACGAGGACATACTCGCGCAGCGTCGCCACCTTTCGATAGAGTGCGAACTTTCCGGTCCGCTCGTACCGCTCGGTCGAAGGCGAGAGGACTTCGACGACCACAGCCGGGTTTACGACAAGGTCCTGGTGCCCGTCGACATATAGCAGTTCCCCGCATGTGACCATTACATCCGGGTAGACATACGCCGCCTGCTTCCCAATTTGTAGCCGCAAATCAGCAACGGTGACCAAGCAATTTCGTTCGCCAAGAAGCGTGATGAGTTGAGCGGCGAACGCGGCGGTGAGGGCGGAGTGGGGTCCAGTCCCTCCGGACATTGCGTATACGTGCCCGTTGACAAACTCGCTGCGGAATTCAGCTTGCCTCTCGATCCGGAGATATTCGTCCGGGTGGACCAGAGGAAGAGGCGCACTTGCCATAACCTTATTCTAGTGCTCATTGGCCGTTCGCTTAGAGGGAAATTGTTTCGTTGACTGCCCGGGCGGGTGCCGATACACGATGGTCCGAGAGAGTGCGGGCGAGGTCCGTGAGCGTTTGGCGGAAGATTACAGCACACAGGTTGGGGCGGCGGCACCGATCCGGATCGATCTCCCTCCGGACAAATATGCACCTGCGTTCCGATTTGCGAGTCGGTTAGGACCGATCGAGACGGGGCGTAGGCTGGATCGGCGGCGGGTTTTGTATGCTGGTGGAGCGATCGGGGCGCTTGGCGCCGCGGCGGTGGGGATGGCGACCAGAGCGGAACCCCTTCGAGTCTTTTTGGGAGCCGGTTTTTCGGTGCAATGAATCGGTGCTGCTGGTCGTCGCAAATCCGGTTGTGTACCATCCTGCGGGGCGGGCGCAACGGTTAGGCGAGGGCTTGGAGCCGCCGGCGGAATCGCCGGAATCGGACATTGTTCCGGCAGTCAACCAGGACGTCGGAGTGGGTGACATGATGGCGGCGACGGAAGCCGTCGAGATGCTGGGGCGACATCAGAAGGCGAGTGGGGTGAGGCCCGATTTGCGAGGTAAGTCGACGGTGCTGATCGGGGCGGTGACCAACCGTTGGACGAGGGAGATGCAGAAGAGTTGGCGGTTTCAGTTCCGGAGGCAGGCGGGGGTTAGGAACGTCATATTGGATACGGTGGAGTCGCGAGAGTGGGCACCGCCGATGCAGGAGGATTTGATTCTGCTGTACCGGATTCCGACCTCCCCTGCAGGAGGGGTGATGATGGCGACGGCAGGGGGGCGTTTATTGGCAGATTGAGGCCAGTTGAATCCAGTATTGAAGAAGCTACCCGCGGGTTGAGAGGCGAAGAATTTGCAGTTGGTACCGCGGGTGCGAGTGGCCGGGAATGCTTCGATACAGCCGGAACTTGTGGCTTGGCATTTGTGGCTATGATGAGGCGGTAAGATACAGAGAGGGCTCAAATTATGTGTGATCAGATTCATTTTGAAGAAGACAGGAAGGAGTTTGAAGCTCTTCACCTAGTGACGCGGAAGCAGTTCGGCGTGCTGCTGGGCACGGGCGTATCGATGATGTTGCCGCAGGTGGCTAATGCCGCAACGGTGGTGGAATCGGACGTGACAGTGACGACGCCGGACGGCGCGGCGGATTGCTACTTTGTGCATCCGGCGAGCGGGACGGCTCCAGGTGTGCTGATCTGGCCGGACATTTTTGGATTGCGCCCGGCGTTTAGGCAGATGGGTAAGCGGCTGGCGGAATCGGGCTTCTCGGTGCTCGTCGTGAATCCGTTCTACCGGACGAAGAAGTCCCCGACGGCAGAAGCGGGAGCGGCGACGCCGATTGCCCAGGTGATGCCGATGGCACAGAGCTTGAGCGAAGCGACGCACATGACCGACGCGAAGGCGTTTATCGGTTGGCTGGACGGCCAGAAGCCGGTGGCGAAGAATAAGATGATGGGCACGCAAGGCTATTGCATGGGCGGCCCGATGGCGTTTCGGACGGCGGCGGCGATGCCGGACCGGGTGGGAGCGGTGGCTTCTTTCCACGGCGGCGGACTGGCTCGCGATATGCCGAACAGCCCGCATTTGCAGGCGGCGAAGACGAAGGCGCAGTTCCTGGTGGCGATTGCGGATAACGATGATAAGCGGGCTCCGAACGACAAGACGACGTTGAAAGAGACGTTTGAGAAGGCGAAGCTGGCGGCGGAGATCGAGGTCTATGCCGGCGCTGCGCATGGCTGGTGCCCGCCGGACTCGGGGGTCTACAACGAGCCGTTGGCCGAGAAAGCCTGGGGCCGGCTGCTTTCGCTTTATGGCAAGGCATTGGTCTAACAAGAATGATTCACCGCATCGCGTCCCCTCTGCTGGCTATCGCCGCCTTATCGGCGGCGGTGGCGGCTCCCCTCCCCCTCGACCGTCAGTTTGAACAGACGGTACGCCCGTTCATCGCGAAGCACTGCGCGGGATGCCATAGCGGGGCGACACCCGCCGCTCAGTTCGATTTGAAGGGATATACCAATCTGGAAATGGTGACGCGGGACTATCCGCGTTGGGCTTTGGTGCTGGAACGGCTGGAGGCGGGTGACATGCCGCCGAAGCCGTTGGCGCAGCCACCGGCGGAGAGCAGCAAGGGCGTGATGGATTGGATTCACGCGCTGCGCAAGGAAGAGTTGCGGAAGAGTGCGGGCGACCCGGGCTTGGTGTTGGCGAGACGGTTGAGTAACTCGGAGTACAACTACACGGTTCGAGACCTGATCGGCCAAGACCTCCAGCCGACGAAGGAGTTTCCCGTGGACCCGGCGAATCAGGCGGGTTTTGACAATTCCGGGGAATCGCTGACGATGTCGCCGGCGCTGCTGAATAAGTATTTGCAGGCGGCGCGCGGAGTGGCGAGCCACATGGTGTTGACGCCCGACGGGATGCAGTTTGCTCCGTTTCCGATGCAGGTGGAGACCGATCGGGAGAAGTTCGCGGTGCAACAGATTCTGAAGTTCTACGACAAGCAGCCGACCGATTATGCCGATTACTTCCAGGCGGCGTGGCGGTATAAGCATCGGGCCGCGCTGAAAAACTCTCGGGCGACGCTAGCGACCCTGGCGGCCGAGGCGAAGCTGAGCCCGAAGTATTTGCCGATGGTGTGGCGGATTCTGGAGGAGAAAGACGCGGTGGGTCCGGTGGCCAAGTTGCAGAAGATGTTTCGCGCGCTGCCCGCGCCGGCGGCGAACGCGCCGGAGGCTGTCCGCAAAGAGTGCGTGGCGATGCGGGATTTTGTGGTGCGGATCCGAAACCACACCGCGATGCAGTTTGCGGCACCGTTCGTGAAGGGCTTGCCGGCGGGATCGCAGCCGCTGTTGAACTGGAAGCTGAAGCAGTTTTCGCAGCACCACCGGGATAGCGAGCCGAAGTATTTAATATTGGATACCGACCCGGCGGCAGTGGCGCCGACGATTCCGCGTTTTGCGGGACTGCACCAGGAAGCAGCGCCGCGCTGGGCGGCGGTGACGGCGAAGGCTCGGATGGGCGACGCCGATTTGGTGATTCCGGCGGCAGAGAGGGCTCGTTATGAAGCGGCTTTTCAGCGTTTGGCGACAGTTTTTCCAGATCGGTTTTTCGTGCGGGAGCGGGGTCGTTACTGGCCGGACGAGACGACCGATAAGGGTCGTTTTCTGAGCGCCGGCTACCACAGTGTGCTGGGCTTTTACCGGGACGATGCCCCGCTATCGGAGCTGATTTTGGATGAGAAGGCGGATCGGGAGTTGAAGGCCCTTTGGGACCAGTTCGATTTCATTGCTCAGTTTACGGACCGGACGTGGGTGCAGTACTTCTTTAATCAGAGCGGCGAAGTGGACGGCAAAGGTGCGGAGTCGGCTTCTCCCCGGCCGGTCGATTATCCGCTGCACCACCCGACCGTGATTGGGAAAATGCGGGACGCTTATTTGGCCAAGGCGGCGGCAGACTCGAAGAATGACCCCGTGGCGCCGCAGGCGATTCGGGAGCATTTTGATGGGATCAATGCGACGCTGCGGAGCCTCGAGAAGATGCGGACCGAGGGCGAACCGAAGCAGATGTTGGCGTTGCACCGGTTTACGGAGCGGGCTTATCGGCGACCGGTGACGAAGGCCGAACGGGACGGAATGGTCGCGTATTACCAAAAGCTGCGGGAGAAGAATGGGCTGACGCACGAAGACGCGATTCGCGATTGCGTGGTGAGCGTGTTGATGTCGCCGGACTACCTGTATCGGCTGGATCTGGTGGAACCGACGGTGCGGACGGTGGCGGCCAAGGGAGCCCCGGCGCAGGCGCTTTCGAGTTATGCGCTGGCTAGCCGGTTGAGTTATTTCTTGTGGTCGAGCATGCCGGATGATGAGTTGTTGGCACATGCGGCGGCGGGGGACTTACGGAAGCCGGAGGTGCTGCTGGGGCAGACGCGGCGGATGTTGCAGGACGAACGGGCAAAAGGGATGGCGACCGAGTTCGGAGGGAACTGGTTGGATTTCCGGCGGTTTGAGAACAATAACACGGTGGATCGGGAGCGGTTTCCAAAGTTCAACAACCAGCTTCGCGAGGCGATGTTTCAGGAGCCGGTGCGGTTTCTGCAGAACGTGATCAATCGCGATCTGCCGATTTTCGATTTAGTGTATGGGAAGTACACGTTTGTGAACCCGACGCTGGCGAAGTATTACGGCATGCCGGAGGTGAAGGGGACGGACGAGACGTGGATGAAAGCCGAAGACGCGGCGAGCCATCAGCGCGGGGGACTGCTGCCGATGGCGGCGTTTTTGACGCAGAGTTCCCCGGGGTTGCGAACGAGTCCGGTGAAGCGGGGGTATTGGGTGGTGCGCCGGGTGCTGGGCGAAGTGATTCCGCCTCCGCCGCCGGTGGTACCGGAATTGCCGCATGATGAGGCGAAGTCGGATACGCCGCTGCGCGAGGTGTTGGCGCAGCATCGGGCGAATGTTTTGTGCGCGGGTTGCCATGCGCGGTTTGACACTTTCGGCTTGGCGCTGGAAGGTTATGGACCGGTGGGCGAAGCGCGGACGACGGATTTGGCGGGACGTCCGGTGGACACGACGGCGGTGTTTCCGGGCGGCAGCCAGGGGTCGGGGGTGGAGGGCATCATCACTTACATCCGCCAGCACCGGCAGCCGGATTTCGTGGATAATTTGAGCAGGAAATTAGTGGCGTACGCGCTGAACCGTTCGTTGCAGCTTTCCGATGAAGCGGTGGTGGACCGGATTAAGGCGGCGCTGCCGAAGAGAGAGTACCGCTTTCAATCGATCATTGAGACGATTGTGGCGAGCCCGCAGTTTTTGAATCGGCGGAAGCCGGAGACGCCCCAAGTACAGCAGAGGAAAGGCGAGTAATATGCCCCCAACGACGACAGGAAAGACCCAGAATTCGATTTCGCGGCGGACGGTTTTGCGCGGGGCGGGATGCGCGGTGGCGCTGCCTTGGCTTGAGTCGCAGCACGCGTTGGCGGACATGCCGCCGGCTTCGGCTTTCCCGAAGCGCTTCGGGACGATGTTTCTCGGGAATGGCATCAACGAGGACCATTGGAGCGCGTCCGGCACGGGCGCGGAGATGAAACTGAGCAAGACGCTGCAGCCGCTGGAGCCGTTGAAGCAGAAGATCAATGTGATTGATGGCTTGTTCATCAAGGCGTTGACCGGGCAGGGCATTCATCCGGGGCAGACGGGGAGTTTGCTGTCGGGGGCGCGGATTGCGCGGGGCGCGATTATCCACTCGGGGACGAGTGTGGACCAGATGATTGCAAATCGGACGGGGGCGGACACGCCGCAGTCGAGCATCGTCTTGGCTTGCGAGCAGCCGATGACGGGTTACCACGAGACGAATTTCTCGATGGCGTATAGCTCCCATATTTCCTGGCAGAGCCCGGAGTCGCCGGTGCCGGTGGAGGTGTACCCGTCGCTGGCATGGGACAACCTGTTTGACAACCGGGGCAGCTTGCTGAATATCAGCGTGCTGGATCGGGTGAAGGGCCGGGCGGAGGAGTTAACGCGGAAGATCTCTTCGACGGATAAGAGCAAGCTGGACGAGTACCTGACCAGCGTGCGGGAAGTGGAGAAGCGCGTCGAGGGGATGCGGAAGAACAAAGACGGGGCCGAGGACGCGGCGAAGGCGAAGAACGCGGTGGCGGCGACGATGGATCGGCCGGCGAACGGGTTGCCGGAGGATCTGCGGGACCATGCCCGGCTGATGTGCGACATTATCGCGATTGCGTTTCAGACCAACCGGACCAAGGTTGCGTCGTTGATCATCTCGCGGGATCTTTCGGCGATGTACTATCCGTTTTTGGAAGTGAAGGAAGGCCACCACGCGGCTTCGCACAATAACAGTTCGGACGGGTACGAGCGGATTGCGCGTTTTCATGTGAGCCAGTTTGCTTACCTGGCGACGAAGTTGGACAGCATGAAGGAAGGCAACGGGACGGTGCTGGACAATACTTGTCTGATGTTCCTTTCGAACCTCTGGATTGGCCGGAAGCACGACAATTTTCGGTTGCCGCTGGTGCTGGCGGGTGGATTGGGCGGAACGCTGGAGACCGGGCGGACGCTGAACTATTTGAAAGAGGGCGAGGAGAAGCGGAAGATGTGCAGTTTGTATCTATCGCTGATGGATCGGTTTGGGGTGAAGCTGGATCAGTTTGGAGACGCGACGACGCGGCTGGAGCGCCTGTAAACGAGCAGGTTTTTGTTGCAACTCAATTGCCGATTGCGCGATTATTGAGCCAGTGAGCATTAAGGTATTTTTCTCTCTCTTTTTCACGCTCTTGGTGGCGCAATCGGCTTGGAGCCAGCTTCCGGACGGGCAAATCACAGGGTCGGTACGGGACGAATCGAAAGGGGTGATTCGGGGCGGCGTCGTGGAGTTGGAGAGCCTGTCGAGCGGCCATAAGCGACGGACCAAAACGAGTGAGAGCGGGCAATATCTGCTGAATGGACTGACGCCGGATATTTACCGGCTGCGGGTTTCGTCCGATGGATTCGCGGTGACGGAATTTCGGCAACTAGTTGTGAATGTCGGCGACCGGCGGAGCTTGGACGTGACGTTGCAACTGCTGGGGCAGCGGCAATCGTTGACGGTGTTGGACGAGTCGCGCGGGGTGGTTGAGAGCGCGGCGGTGGCGACGGTGGTGGACCAGCGGTTTGTCGAGAATTTGCCGCTGAATGGGCGGACGTTTCAGAACCTGATCGCGTTGACGCCGGGAGTGGCGCAGACGACGACGACGGCGCGGAACCCAGGGCAGTTTTCTTCGAACGGACAGCGGACGGCGAGCAATTATTTGACGATCGACGGGGTGAGCGGAAATTTCGGATTGCCGGCTGCTCCGGCATTGGCGGGTAGTTTTGACGGCACCTTGCCGGCGCTGACTTCGACGGGCGGGACGAATAGTTTGGTTTCGATGGACGCGATGCAGGAGTTTCAGGTGCAGACGTCGACGTTTGCTCCGGAGTTCGGGCGGACGCCGGGGGCGCAGATTTCGGTAGTGACGCGATCGGGCACGAACGACTTTCACGGGTCGGCTTCGAACTATTTCCGCAACGACAAGTTGGACGCCAATGACTTTTTTGCCAAGCGGGATGGGTTGCAACGAGCCCCGATCCGGCAGAACAACTTCGGCGGGGTGATGGGTGGGCCGGTGTTGTTGCCGGGATTTTACAACGGGAAGAATCGGACGTTTTTCTTCGTTTCCTATGAAGGGCTGCGGCTGCGGCAGCCGCAGTTTGCTTCGGACGCTTATCCGACCTTGGCCGCGCGGGCGCAGGCTTCGCCGGGGAACCGGGCGCTGGTGGATGCGTTTCCGATTCCGAATCAGGGTGACCTGGGAGGCGGTTTTGGGCGGTTTGCGGCGACGTATTCGAACCCGTCGACGTTGAATTCGACCGGGGTGCGGCTGGACCATCGGCTGTCGGAGCGGGTGTCGGTGTGGGGGCGGTTCGTGGAAGCACCTTCCGAGACGGGGAACCGGGGGAGCTTTCAATCGTACGATTTGAGCGTGAACAACGTGAGCCGGAACTTGAGCGATTCGCGGATGGTGACGCTGGGTTCGACGCAGGCGTTTTCGGCGCATTTGATTCACGAAGCGCGGGTGAATTGGAGCCGGAACAAAGGGGCGTTCAGCGCGGTGATGGACGACTTGGGCGGGGCGAAACCGTTGACGGCGGCGCAACTGTTTCCGACGTTTGCGAGCGCGGAGACGGGCAGCGTGGGAATTTTGCCGCAAGGTTTGAAAGGTTTTGCGGTGGGATCGCTGGCGGCGAATGCGCAGCGGCAATGGAACGTAGTGGATAGTTTTTCGGCGATGGTGGGGCGGCATCAGTTGAAGTTTTGCGGAGACTACCGGCAGTTGCGGCCGGACATTCAATCGCCGTTGTACCAGCAGTTTGGGGTGTATGTGGGGTTGCAGGGGCCGGTGGGGATCTTGAATGGCCGGACGGCGACGACGATTTTGACGGCGTTTGAGAACCTGCGGGCGGTGATCCACAACACGTCGGTATTTGCGCAGGACACCTGGCGGCCGACGGCGCGGCTTTCGATGACTTTCGGGGTGCGGTGGGAGATTAACCCGGCGTTGCGGGGCGTGAATCAACCGCTGTATACGGCGACGACGACGGATCCGCTGACGGCGCAGCTTTCGGCACCGGGGGTTCCGCTGTTTGAGACGCAATGGAACGCGTTTGCGCCGCGGCTGGGCGTGGCGTATCAACTGCGGCAGAGCCGGGGTTGGGAGACGACACTGCGGGCGGGGATGGGATTGTTTTACGACCTGCCGCTGGGCGGGTTGCAGAGTTTGAGTTCGAACCCACCTTATCGGCGGACGCGAAGGTTGGCGGGGACGGTGATCCCGCTGCCGGAGGCGCAGGCGGCTCCGTTGCCGATTTCGACGCAGCCTCCGTACGACGATGTGGCGGCGTTTGAGGCGGGCTATCGGTTGTCGCGGACTGTGCAGTACAACGTGACGGTGGACCAGGGACTGGGGAACGGACGGGTGCTGACGATGTCGTACGTGGGGGCGATGGGGCGGCAGTTGCAGCGACGGGATTCCTACGCGGGGACGCGAGGATCGTTGTTCCGCGGGTTTAGCGTGCTGCGGGCGGATGCGGATTCCGATTTCCATTCGTGGCAGACGCAGTTTCGGCAACCGTTGCGGCGGGGGTTGCAGTTGCTGGGTTCGTATACGTGGGCTCATGCGATCGATACGGCGTCGGAGAACGTGAGTTTTAATCCGGCGGTGTTTGGCATCGGGGGAGCGGGGGCGAATCGGGGGAGTTCGGATTTCGACGTGCGGCACAACATGAACGGAGCGGTGAGTTGGGATTTGCCGGGGAAGACGCGGGGCGGGATGATGGGCAAGATTGTGGGCGATTGGGGTTTGGATACGATTGTGCGGGCGCAATCGGCGTTCCCGGTGGATGTGTATTCCCGGAGTGTGATTAACGGGGCGACGTTTAATTTCCGGCCGGAACGGGTAGCGGGGGTGCCGCTGTATATGGAGGGGCGCCAGTATCCGGGGGGGCGGGTGTTGAATCGGGCGGCCTTTGCGATTCCGGCGAACCAGCAGCAGAACGGGAGTTTGGGGCGGAATTCGGTGCGAGCGTTTCCGTTGCGGCAGGTGGATTTCACGCTGCGGCGGACGTTTGGGCTGAGCGAGCGGTGGAAGCTGCAGTTCCGGGCGGAGTTCTTTAACTTGCTGAATCATGCGAATTTTGCGGCTCCGGATGGGTTGTTGTTGAATCCGCTGTTTGGGCAGTCGACGCAGATGTACGGGCGCGGTCTGGGTTTGGGCGGGGTGAACGGAGGGTTGAATCCGTTGTATGCCGTGGGGGGGCCGCGGTCGACGCAGTTGGCGTTGCGGTTGCAGTTTTAGTTTTAGGTTTGTGACCGGGTGTGGCCGGGGTGAGAGTTCGCGTTCGAGCGGGCCTCAGCTCAATCAGAGTGCTCTGGCCGGTCTTCGGGCATGGCTGGAGTTTGAACGTGCGTGTACGGGGCATTCTAGGCGTTAAAGTGCCATGGTCGTGTTCAAGCGGGGGTGAGGGGCCGGGGCATTGGTTTCGGATGGGTTTGGATGGAGCGGATCACGCGGCACCTCCGCCGGCGTGGCGGACTTTGAGGGGTCGCTCGGCTCTTTGCGGCGCTTTGCGGGTGGGCAAGACGATGGAATAGCCGTGCGCGACGCGGGCTAGGGTTGGCTCCGGTTGGCTTTGGTTTTGGTTGATTTCGGGGGCTTCGGTGGGTTTGGTTGCGGTGCGGCGGGCGGGACTTCGTCGGGTTCGGGTTCGGGTTCGGGTTCCGGCCGGGAGGTATAGATCTGCTGAGCGATGTCGGTGGCGGGGTTGAAATCGGCGGGTGGCCGGAGAAAGGGGTCGAGGCTGCGGAGTTGCTTGAACTCGCGATAGTCGGCGGCGATGGAGCGTTCGACGGCGGCGATATCGAGCCGGAGGCCGGAGAAACCTCCGCCTGGGCCGGCGGCGGCTTGGTA
>JBBRIO010000108.1:0-11800 GCA_038220855.1 Bryobacterales bacterium
TATCTCTGCCAGTTCATCACGGCTGGAATTCAGCTCTTAAGCCGGGCCCAAATCACGAAATCCCTGATTTCGAACCCAGCCGAAATCCACTTCCGGCTCCGTGAAAAGACCCGGATCTACGTCGGCCTCGACCTCGGCAAAAGGCAGGATCACACGGCCCTGGCCATCCTCGAACTCCGCTGGCAATACGGCGACCGGAACTACGCCACCAACAAGGTCGCCGAGCATCCCAAGCTGCTCCTGCGGCACTCTGCCCGGTTGCCCATCGATACCGAGACCATAGAGATTCCCGGCTTCGTCCGGCGTACTCTGCAACAGTTCGCCCCCAACACGGCGGACCCGACCCGGACGGACACCCTGCTGATTGATGCCACCGGCAACGGGCACACGATCGTCGAACTGATCCGCAAGGATCAAAACCGCGCTCGGATCATACCCATCTGCCTCACCGGAGGCCACAAAGCCAACTTTCTGAAGGACGGCTACCAAAGCCTGCCCCGCACCGACATGGTGAACAGTCTGAAGATGCTCTTCGAACTCGGCCACATCGAGCTGGATCAGGACGCCCCCGGCTTCGCGGCCATGGAGCGCGAACTCGTTCAGTTCCAGCCCTCTGGCGATCAGCAGGAACACGATGACTTAGTCATGGCCATCGCCATGGCCGCTTGGCAAGCGATCAAGGAGCACCCTACCTTACTGGAGCCGAGAAAGTAGCGGGGTCGTGGGCGATCAGTTCTTCCTCACCACCAACCCTCGCTGCAACGTCACCGCCAAATAGGGCAACGCCAGGTAAAGCAACACCTCCCCCGCCCGCTGCCAAAAGCCCCGCATCTCCCGCCCCGGACCACCCATCATGTACAGGCTCGCCCACACCCCCAGCCCCGCATAAAGGCAAACCGGCAGCTTCCCCCGGCGCCCCAGCCAAACCAGCGCCCCGCCGCCCGATAGGTACTGCGCCGCCCCCAATAAATTGTGTACCCCCTGCCGCGCCGACCCCTCCGCCGGGCAACCCAAATCGCACGGAAAAGCCACCGCCCCCAGATTACCCAGACCAATCCCCAGCAGCAACAACACCGGCAGCTTCAGCCCCCGCGGCAGCGCCACCGCCAGCCAACCAACCGCCCCCAAAGCCAGCAACCCCGTCGGCAAAAAGATCCCCATGTTCACCCCGAACGCATGCGGAGCCCCCACCGCCCCCATCTCACTTATGTACTGCCGACTCGGCGAGTAGTCCGCCGTCAGCCAGCCGACCACAGCCGGCACCACCAACCCATAAAGGGCCGTCAAGACAGTAAATGGCCCAAGTGCCGAACGAAACATGCTCTCTCTTACGAACCACCCCCCTCTTTTGTTCCGTCCACGCCCCAAAACCGCTTACAATCGCTATGGACAACCTATCCATGAAACTCCTGCTCATCCTCCTGCCCTGCCTCCTGCTCGCCGGCCCCAAACCCTCGCGGTACAACTGCCCCGCCGGCCAGACCTTCGACGTCGCCTACTCTGGCAACCGCGCCGAAATCACCATCCCCGGCAAGCCCCGTCTCAAGCTCCCCTCCATCTCCACCTTCTCCTACTCGGACGGCTTCTCCCTCCTCTCCCTCAAAGGCCCGGAAGCCACCTTCGCCTCCGGCGTCATCACCCTCGCCAACTGCCTCGATTCCAACGCCCCCCCGCAAGCCCTCCAAAAAGCCATGACCCCATCGCTCTCCCCCCTCGGCAACTGGGAACTCGCCTCCCTTGCCGGCCAACCCGTCGCCCTCGCGCGCCCGGCCACAGTTAACCTCACCGCCGACGGCGGTGCCTCGGGCTTCGCCGGCTGCAACAAGTTCAACAGCGGCTACACCACCTCCGGCCCCGCCCTCAGCTTCTCGAACACCGTCTCCACCAAAATGGCCTGCGAAGGCGACCGCATGAAGATCGAAGTAGACCTCTTCCGCGCCCTCGGCAAAACCGCCTCCTTCGCTCTCGATGGCGGAACGCTCACGCTCCTCAACGCCGCCGGCCAACCCCTCGCCACCTTCCGAAAAATCTAACATGCGCCCCCTGCTCCTCCTCTCCCTCGCCGTCTCGCTCCTTGCCGCGGACCCGCCCGTCGCCCCCGGTGCCAAGCCCACGCTCGTCGATTCCGCCGGTGCCGGCGAAGGCCCCGTCTGGGGTCCCCAGGGCGGCCTTTATTACAGTGGCGGCAACCGCATCCAGCGTCGCAACGCCGACGGCTCCACCACGGTAATCCGTAACCCCTCCGGCGGTTCCAACGGCCTGCTCTTCGACCCCCAAGGCCGCCTCATCGTCTGCGAAGCCGCCAACCGCCGCGTCACCCGCACCGAGCTCGACGGCACCATCACCGTCCTCACCGACAACTACGAAGGCCACCGCTACAACTCTCCCAACGACCTCACCATCGACTCCAAAGGCCGCATCTACTTCTCTGACCCCCGCTACGGCCCCCGCGACTCCATGGAGATGCGAGAAGAAGGCGTCTATCGCATCGACGCCCCCGGCAAGGTCACCCGCATCATCGCAGGCGAACTCGAACGTCCCAACGGCGTCATCGTCACTGCGGACGACAAGACCCTCTACGTTGCCGACAACAACAACAACTCGCCTGGCGGCGCCCGCAAGCTCTACCGCTTCCGCCTCCGCCCCGATGGCACCGTCGACCCCGCCTCCCGCCGCCTCCTCTTCGACTGGAAAACCGGCCGCGGCCCCGACGGCATTAAGCTCGACCGCAAAGGTCGTCTTTACGTTGCTGGCGGTCTGAACAAGCCCCACCCGCCCCACGAAACCGCCGACGAGTTCAAGGGCGGCGTCTACGTCTTCTCACCCAAAGGCAAGCTCCTCACATTCCTACCCGTACCGGTCGACGAAGTCACCAACTGCGCCTTCGGCAACGCCGACCGCAAGACCCTCTTCATCACCGCCGGCGGAACTCTTTGGAGTATTCCCGTCTACACTCCCGGCCTTCGGTAGCTCGCCCACGAGCTCGAACGACCCAACGGCCTCAACAAGCCCCACCCGCTCCGCGAAACCGACGACGAGTTCAAGGGCGGCGTCTACGTCGTCTCACCTAAAGCCAAGCCCCGCCCTCGGCAACGCCGACTGCAACACCCGCTTCCACACCGCCTCCGGAACTCAACAAGCCCCACCCGTCCCACGAAACCGACGACGAGTTCAAGGGTGGCGTCTACGTCTTCTTCCCCAAAGGTAAGCTCCTCACCTTGCTTCCGGTCCCCGTCGACCAAGTCACCAACGGCACCCTCCGCAACGCCGACCGCAAGACCCTATCCATCACCGCCGGCGGCCTCAACAAGGCCCACGAAACCGACGGGAAGTCCAAGGTCCGCGTCTCCGCATTCCCACCCAAAGGCAACCTCCTCATTCCTCCTCGTCCCCGTTAAAGTCACCAGCCGCGCCTCCGGCAACACCCACCCCAAGACCCTCATCAGGCTGACTCAACAAGCCCCACGAAACCGGCGACGAAATCAAAGGCGGCGTCCACGGCTTCTCGCCCAAAGGCAAGCTCCTCACTCTCCGCCTCGTCCCCTTCGACGAAGTCACCAACGGCACCCTCCGCAAAGCCGACTACATCACCCGCTTCATCACCGCCGGCGGACTCAACAATGCCCACGAAACCGACGAGGAGTCCAAGGGCCGCGTCTCCGCATTCCCACCCAAAGGCAACCTCCTCATTCCTCCCCGTCCCTGTCGACGAGGTCACCAACTGCGCCTTCGGCAACGCCGACCGCAAGACCCTCTTCATCACCGCCGGCGGAACTCTTCGGAGTATTCCCGTCAACACTCCCGGCCTTCGGTAGCTCTCCTGCGTCCATACTGAGAAGAGCCACTTCTAACTCATGACCCACTCCGCTCCCGAGAGCCGCGCCGCCCGCGCCCTGCGCGAAATCTTCCAATCCGGCCGCCCCCTCTCCTACATCCGCTCCTCGGAAGAACTCCGCATCGGCCGCTTGCTCGCCGAACTCGCCCTCCCCGTCTGGACCTGGAGTCTTACCGAAGGCCTCCATCTCCACGGCCAACCGCCCGTCCCAGGCACCGAATCCGCCCGCGGCGCGCTCGACTTCATCATCGCTCACACCCATCACGCCATCTTCCACCTGAAGGATTTCCACGAGCCCCTCCGCGACTCCTCCGAGGTCCGCCGCCGCCTCCGCGACGCCGAACCCGCCTGCTTCGATCGCCAGAAGTTCATCGTCATCACCTCCCCCGTCCGCGCCATCCCCGAAGAACTCGAACGCAGCCTTGTCTTCGTCGAACTCCGCCCCCCGGACGAAGTCGAACTCGCCGCCTTCCTCCACGACGAAAGGCCCGAAGCCGCCCTGCCCCTCGTCAATCAGTTCGCCCGCGCGCTCAAGGGCCTCACCCTCGACGAAGCCCGCTTCGCCCTCCGCCGCGCGCTCGCCGCCAACCCCGTTCTCAGTGCCACGTCCCTCCCTGCCCTGCTCGAAGAAAAGCGCCTCCTCGTCAACCGTAGCGGCGTCATCGAGTTCCTCTCCACCCCCACCAACATCAACGAAATCGGCGGTCTCGACGGCCTCAAAAAATGGCTCACCGATCGCCAAAAGCTCTTCGAGCTCCGGGACGAAGTCAGCTCCGAAATCGTCCCGAAAGGCGTCTTGCTCATGGGCATCCCCGGCTGCGGCAAAAGCCTCTCCGTCAAGGCCATCGCCAGCTGCTTCGGCCTGCCCCTCTACCGCATCGATATGAACGAAATCTTCTCCGGCCGCCATGGCAAGCCGGAAGTCGTCTTCGCCGAATCCTGCCGCATGATGGAAGAAATGGCCCCCGCCGTCCTCTGGTTCGACGAGATCGAAAACGCCGTCTCCACCCAGGTCACGGGCGGCGAATCCGGCCGAATGTTCGGCTTCTTCCTCACCTGGATGCAGGAGAAAACCCGCGGCCTCTTCGTCGCCGCCACCGCCAATCGCATCGACGTCCTCCCCGCCGAACTCCTCCGCAAAGGCCGCTTCGACGAAGTCTTCTTCGTCGATCTCCCCGTCGACGACGAACGGACGGAGATCTTCCGCATCCACCTCCAACGCCGCGGCGTCCCGCTCGCTGGCCTCGATCTCGATCAACTCACCCAGTTCACCGTCGGCTGGTCCGGTGCCGAAGTCGAACAATGCGTCGTCTCCGCCATCACGAAGGCCCGCCTCGCGGACCGCGATCTCACAAACCAGGACCTCATCACGACCGCTGTTAGCATTGTCTCCCTCGCCCGCACGATGAAGGAGCAGATCACCCAAATCCGCGCCTGGGCCTTTGAACGCGCCGTCCGGGCATCACCGCCCGCCAGCCGCGCTTCCAAGCCCATGATGTAGCGCTCGGTCTACCAGAGGAACTTCACGGCCAACTGAATCTGCCGGGGATAGTTCGAGTTTGGCGCGCTCGTCGCCGCCTTAATGATGCTCCCAAAGTTCACGTTCTCCGGGTCGGTCTCAAACTGCGCGTTCACCAGGAAGAAGGAGTTCGTCACGTTGAACACCTCGGCCCGAAACTGCACCCGAAACCGCTCGTTCAACTGGGTCGTCTTGTTCAACGACATGTCCAGCATCTTCGATCCCTGCACCCGTAAACGCCCGTCGCGGAACGGCGTGAACCGAGGCGCAAACCGCGGCAGAATCACGAAGTTCGGCTCCTTGCAACCCGCCTCCAAGCTGTACGGCATCCACGTGATCGTGTTGTTCTCGTTCCAACGTTGCACACAAGGGCTCCAGCCCTGCACCCGCGCGCCGTCCCAATTCACTGGCAACTTAGCCTCTTTCACGTACAGCACATTCCCCGGCAACGGCTGCGGCCGGCCAGACTGCAAAGAATAGATCGTCGAAGTCTTCCAGCCCTTCAGCAACCGAGCCCGCCAGCCACTCGTTCCCCTCCCCAACGGAATCGGCGTCACCGCGCTGATCACCAATCGATGCGGCTTATCGAAGCTCGCCAACCCCTGCTGCATCACGTCTCGCAGCGGGTCCAAAAATCCGTTCCGTTCCACGTTCTTCGAGAAGGTGTAGTTCGCCAGCAGGTTCGTCCACTTGTTCCGAATCGTCAGCGAAGTCTGCACCGAGTTGTACCAGCTTCCACCCTCGTTCCGCATCAATTCGGTCAGTGCGCCGTACTGCGGATACGGCCGCAGCAACTGCGCCCGCGACAAGTTCGCCGACTCGTACCAGGTCGTTCCTTCAAGCGGTGCCAAGCCCCGGAACGGGTTCGGCAACTGCTGGTCGCAAAACGCCGGATTGCCCCCGTTCAGAAAGCTGCACTGGTCCCGAAACCCGAACTCGGCCTCGTTGTAGAGCTTCGAATTCTGCAGGTTCTGCGCCCGGCTCCCCGAGTACGTCACCTCCAGCTTCGCTCCCTTGAACAGCAAGTGCTGCAAGCCGATCGAGAATGAGTTTACCGCCGGGATCCGGAACTTCGAGTTCACAAAACTAACCCCTCGCCCGACGTAGGTCAATGGCCCCAAATCACTACCGTACGGCGTCAGCACGCCCGTCGGAAATGGATCGTTGATCTTGTTGTTCACCGGGCTCCGGCTCTCGTCGGTCGAAAACACGAGCGGCGTCGTCAAACTGAATCCGGTCGTCTGCAGGTAGTCGTTATTGGGGTTGGAGTGAAACCGGCCCCATCCACCGCGCAGCACCGTCTTGCTCGTCAACGACCACGCAAATCCTGCTCGCGGCTGAAATGTCCGCCAATCCAGGTCCGCCGCCCGCCGCGGCGTTGACCCGATTCCTGCAAACGCCAGCCCCCCGCGAATCTCCGGGAAATCGGGGAAACGCTCCCGATCAATCATCGCGCTCAGCGGCGACTTCACGTCCGTATCAAACCCCCGGTTCAGCCGGTTAAACCGCTCCGACGGCGGCACATTGTAGTCCTGCCGCAGCCCCACGTTCACCGTCAACTTCCGCGAAATCTTCCAGTCCGACTGCACCCACGGCGCGATGTAGGGAAACGAAAAGATCGGAAACACGTTGTAGTTGATCGACCCGCTCGAAGGCGTCCCCAACAACCACGAAGCAATCGAATTCCCTGACGACGCGTCCGCCCGCAGATAGTCCCGCTGAGTAAAAGTGTTCGTCGCCCCGAGCACAAAAACGTTGCCGTAAGTCTGCGTCGAATACTGTGTCCGCCGCATATCCACGCCAAACTTAATCGTCCGGCTGCCCTTGATGTATGTCATCGTCGGATGCACCGTGAAGGTGTTCGTGATGTTGTTGCTCGGGTATCGTCCCAGCGACATATAGTTGGCAAACGTGTACCGGCCGAAGAACGGCCCGTACGGCATCTGATCCACCAATTTCTTCGGAAAGCCCAACGTCGTCAAATCGAATCCCGCGTTCGCGTCGCCCCGCGATCCTTCCACATAACGTGAAAAAGAACTCCGAACATTGAAGAGCAGGGACGGCGAAAGCGTCGTGACCCAGTCAATCACGTAGGCATCGTTGATCCGCTTCAGCGGCATCTGCCCGTCCTGCCCCGGGGAATTCAGAATGCCGTTCGTCGACCGCGTCTCCGTCCGGTCGTTCGAGGCATGCCGGAAAAACATCCGGTGCTTCTCCGAAATGTTCTGGTCGAACTTGGCCACGAAATTGTAAAAGTCGTCCCGCGCCGCCGTCTCCGCCCCGGAGATGAAGTAGTTGCTCTGCGAGTAGTTCGTCGACGGCGTCGAGGTATTCGACTTCGGAAAAAAGTCCAGAATCTTCCGCGATATCGGGTTGATCTGGCTCGGCGGAATCACGTTTCCCGGATACGGCAATCGATCCCACCGATTGCTAAACGCCGGATTCACAAACCCTGTCGAAGCATCATGAATCGTGATCGGCCGGTTCCGCGCGTCCACGAGTTTCGAGAAATCGCCGTTGCGCATTTCCACCGCCGGAACACTCAAAATCAAAGGCTGCGGCGACGCTTCCCGATATCCCTCGTAATTTAGGAGAAAGAACGTCCGGTTCTTGATCAACGGCCCGTCCATCTGCAGTCCGTATTGATCCTGGAAATGGCCTTGTTTCGCCGCGCCGCGCGCGTTGTTCTGAAAGCTATTCGCGTCCCAAGCGTTCCGCCGCGCAAACTCGTACGCGGCTCCGTGCCACCGATTCGTCCCGCTCTTCAGAACAACGTTTACAATTCCGCCGCTCGTTTTTCCGTATTGCGCGTCGTACGAGTTTGTCTGAATCTTAAATTCCTGCACCGAATCCACCGGCGGAACATAAGCAATATTATTTCCACCCGCTTGCGCGTTATTCGGAACACCGTCCATCAAAAATTCGTTCGAACGATTTGCGCCGCCGTTAATTCCAAAATCCGCAATCGCGCCATTATCAAACGGCCGCATATACGCCAAAGACCCGTTGTAGTTGACGCCGGCGACGAGCATCGACAGCATGAACGGGTTGCGTCCATTTAGAGGCATTTCCTTGATGAACTGCTGGTCGATCGTCCCTCCGCGATCGGCGGAAGCTGTTTCGAGAAGTGGGGCTTCATCGGTCACGGTTACCGTCTCAGTCACCGTGCCGAGACTCAAGGAGAGGTCGACCGTGGCGGCTTGGTTTACCTGCAGAATGATGCCGCGGCGGACCATGGTTTTGAAGCCGGAGTGCTCGACGCGGAGTTCATAGTTGCCGGGCCGGATTAGCGCGAAGCTGTAGTTACCTTGACCGTCGGTTTTGTGCTGGAGTCGCTCGTTCGTATCGACGTTGAGCAGGGCGACGACGGCCCCGGCGACGGGGGCGGCGACGGGGTCGGTGACCCGCCCGGTCAGGGTCGCACGGAATTCTTGCCCCCTGGCAAGCGCAGTCACGATCAGAAAAAGAGCAATCCGCATTCCGGTCATCGGATAACCAATTTACAACTAACCGCGATCGCGCGCTAGCATGGCTGGATGCTCTCCCGCCGCTCGTTACTCCAACTCGCCGTCACCCCTGGAGGGCTTCAGATCGCGACTTTTTCGGCCGACGTCACTCCGCCACTCGGTGCCGCGCTCTGCTACGGGTTGGTCCCGGCGGCGTCCTCGATCGCTGATCCGTTGTCAGCTCGCGGGGTGGTGCTGCGGCCGGCGGGGCAGTTGCCGATCGTGCTCTGCGCGGTGGACTGGCTCGGCATCGGTAACCATAGCCGTGACCGCTGGCGGGCGGCGCTGGCCAAGGCTGCGAGCACGACGCCGGACCGGGTCGCCCTGCATACTGTCCACCAGCATGACGCACCCGGAGACGACGCCACGGCCCAGGCGCTGCTGGCCTCGGGCGCAGGGCTGGGCCCCGACGCCTTCGCCTTGCAGGCCGTCGCCAAAGTTGCCCGGGCCGTTCGTCTGGCGCAACCTGTGGCGGTCACCGCCGTCACAGCCGGCGCGGTGCCGGTCGTCGACGTGGCTTCGAATCGTAGAATTCTGGGCAACGATGGGAAGGTGCAGTTTGGCCGCATGACGGCCTGCAGGAACTTGCCCCAATGCCAAGCCCCGGTTGGGGTGATCGACCCGCTGCTGCGGTCGATCAGCTTCTGGGCCGGACCTCGGCGCTACGCTACGCTGAGCTACTACGCCACCCATCCGATGAGCTACTACGGCCAGGGTGCTGTCTCGGCCGATTTCGTCGGCCATGCGCGCAATCAGCAGACGGACACGTTTCAAGTCCACTTCACAGGGGCGGCGGGCAACATCGGCGCCGGCAAGTTCAACGACGGCGCTGTCGCGATGCGGCCAGTACTCGCCGAACGGATGGCCGCCGCAATGGCCGGGGCCAAGGCGGCAGAGAAGCCGATCCCGTTCTTGGACCTGCGGTGGATCTCGGTCCCGGTGGCGCTGCCTTTGCGCACCGGAGCTGGATTTTCCGAGGCGGACCTGACGGCGGACCTGACCGACCCCAAGCAGCGCCTGAACCAGGCTCGGTACCTGGCCTTCTATCGGCTGACCAAGGCCGGTCGCCAGATCGATTTGACGGCGCTTCGGTTGGGTTCGTTTTCGATTGTTCACATGCCCGGGGAGCTATTCGTGGAGTACCAACTGGCGGCCGCGGCGGAGCGCCCCAGTGAGTTGGTGGCCACGGCCGCGTATGGCGACTATGGCCCCATGTACATTGGCACCCGCCGGTCTTACGACGAGGGCGGCTACGAGACTTCGGCGGTTTCGCGCGTTGCGCCGGACGTGGAAGACGTCCTGCGCAACGCTACTCGGCAGCTTCTGGCCTGACCCTATTGGACGTTCAGGGTTACTGGATTCGACGTTTCGCCATCCACGGTCAACAGCACCGCGACCTCCCCTCGGCCGCGGAGGCTGTTGGGGATTTGGATGTTGATCTGGTCGAGTCCGATGGACCCCTGAGCTCCCGCGAACGAGACGGGGGCGGCGACACCACCGATCGTGCAAGTCACCTTTTCGAGGTCGGTTCGTTTTCGGACGCCGGTGCCGTAGAGCGAAACGAATATCTGGTCCGTGGCGGCGCCCGTGCTCATCGGCGCTGGGGCGCAGCGGCCCGCGGCGTCGCAAGCGAAGACGTTGACCGGGGTTTGGGTTCCATCGGCCGAGACGCGAACGGCTAACGCGGCGGGCACACCGGCACCGTTCCCGTTGGCGGTGAAGATGCCCGGGGAGGCATTCTTGATCGCCACTTTTCCCGTCGAAGTCGACCCGGTTCCGGTGAGAACCGTGATGGTCGCTTCGCCGACCGCGGTGGAGGCGGGCACTTCGAAGTTGATCTGCCCGGGTGAGACGAAGTAGAGTCGGCCCAGACGGAGGACACCGGCGGAGTCGCGCACCGTCAGCGTGGAGCCGGCGAGAGCTGGCGAAAGCTGAGCGGAGGTATTGAGGACGACGCCGGGGGCGAGCCGATCGCCGAAGGAAGCGGCGATGCTTTCCGGGGCGACGGCTGTGCCGGCGTAGCTGGCGGCGGAGATGGAGCTGACGCCACCGGCCGCGGCGGGGTTGATCGGAACGGTCGAAGCGTCAATCGAAAGCAGGAAGCGGATCAACTGCGCCCGCTGGGCCGCGTTCGTTAGACCATCGACGCCGCCGGTACCGGCGCTGCGATGAGCTGCGTTCTGCATCACGGCTTCGAGAGTATTGACCGAACCGTTATGGAAGAACGTCTGCGGGAAGGCGAAGAGCGAGAGCAGCGTCGGGGGGTTGTAGCCGCCGGCACCGAGGGGGGCGACGGCATTGGCCCGGACTTCATTGAAGGCGGTGGCGTCAAATGTGGTGGTCGGCCGAAGTTCGGTGAGGAGTTGGCCGGCGTTGAGGAGGCTCGCGTCGGGTGGCGCGGCGGCGCGGACGCGGCTCATCGTCCATAGTGAACTGCCGTGACAGTTCTGGCAATTGTTCTGGGTGAAGAGTTGGCGGCCGGCGAGGACGTCGGGATCGGTCTTGGAGACGGGCGAGATCGGTGCCCGGATGCCTTTGGCGATGTAGGTCTTTAGGGCGTCCCATGCGTTCTGTCCGCGGACCTTGAGCTGACGGCGGCCGCCGTTGGCCGGGGTGAAGGCGGCGACGGTGGGTTCGGGCGTGACGCCGTCGGCACCGACGATCAAGCCAAGGCCGCCGGAAGCGCCGCGAATGTTGAGTTCGAAGTCCTCTTCCTCATCAAAGATAGCGGACCAGTTGAGAGCCCGGAGGATGGTGGGGTCTCCAGGGGCGAAGTCGGCGTGTTGCGGGATGGTGCGTCGCGGGCCGGCACCAAAGATCCAGACCACATTGTCAGTAAGGCCGAACGGATGGCAGGAGGCGCAGGAGCCCCAGCCATTGTTGGACATGCGACCGGAGATGGCGGGCAGGCCGGCGGCGGGCGGATCGAAGTCGCCGATG
>JBBRIO010000109.1:0-11788 GCA_038220855.1 Bryobacterales bacterium
TGCGCGTGTTACCATCGAACGTGCTCGCCAGGGTTTTAGGTGTTATTCCGGCGCGCCTGGCTTCTACTCGGTTTCCAGGGAAACCACTCGTCCCTATAAACGGAAAGCCGATGTTGCAGCATGTGTTTGAACGGGCTTGCCTTTGCCGGACGTTGGATCAGGTGATTGTGGCGACCGACGACCGGCTGATTGCCGATGTGGCAAAGGGTTTCGGGGCGGTGGTGCAGATGACGTCGGCGTCGCACTTGTCCGGGACGGATCGGGTGGCCGAGGTGTCGGGGAACCATGAACACGAGATTGTCGTGAATATTCAGGGTGATGAGCCGATGATTGATCCGGGGGCGATTGATTTAGCGGTTCAGGGGCTGAAAGAGCATCCGAAGGCGCTGATGTCGACGTTGAAGCGGCCGATCGACCGGCTGGACGAGATCACAAATCCAAATGTCGTTAAAGTTGTAACGGATGGGGAGGGGATGGCTATCTACTTCTCCAGAAGTCCGATTCCGTACAACCGGGGCGGGGCGGTGACCTACTACAAGCATATTGGGCTGTACGTTTATCAGCGTGACTTCCTGCTCGACTACTCGACCCTGCTGGTGGGGCCGCTGGAGCGGGCGGAACGGCTGGAGCAGTTGCGGGCTCTTGAGAATGGCTTTGCCATTCACGTGTCAGAAACGCAGTACGAATCCCTCGGGGTGGATACCCCGGAAGACCTTTCTCGCGTGCAGGCCCATTTGGGTTCGCTTTCTTAATTCGTTTCCTTTCGCTATGGCCAAATATATCTTCGTGACGGGTGGTGTGGTGAGTTCGTTGGGCAAGGGGATCGCAGCTTCGTCGATCGGCTGCTTGCTGGAAAGTCGTGGGCTTCGTGTCACGCTGCAAAAGTTCGACCCTTATCTGAACGTGGATCCGGGGACGATGAGCCCGTTTCAGCATGGCGAAGTGTTTGTGACCGATGACGGGGCGGAGACGGACCTTGACCTGGGCCACTATGAGCGGTTTACACATGCTCCGCTGACGCAGGCGAACAATCTGACTTCGGGTCGGATCTACGAGACGATTATCAGCCGGGAGCGGCGGGGCGATTACCTGGGCCAGACGGTGCAGGTGATTCCGCATGTGACGAACGAGATCAAGGCGGGGATTGAACGGGTTTCGCACGATGTGGATGTCGTGATTGTGGAGATCGGCGGGACGGTGGGCGACATTGAATCGCTGCCGTTTTTGGAAGCGATTCGGCAGGTTCGGCACGAAAAGGGCCGGGATAACACGATTTTTGTGCATGTGAGCCTGGTGCCGTGGATTGCGGCGGCGCACGAGCTGAAGACAAAGCCGACGCAGCATAGTGTGAAATAGTTGCGGGCGATTGGCGTGCAGCCGGACATTTTGATTTGCCGGAGCGAGCGGCCGTTGAGCGCGGATTTGAAAGAGAAGATCGCGCTGTTCTGCGACGTGGAAGCGCGGGCGGTGATCAGCGCGGCGGACGCCAAGACGATTTACGAAGTGCCGTTGACGTTCGCCGAACAGGGCGTGGACGAGATTATTTTGCACCAGTTTCGGATGGATTCGCCAGCGCGGGACCTATCGAAGTGGACCGAGATGCTGGACCGGATGCAGAACACGGTGGACGAGGTGCATATCGGGTTGGTGGGGAAGTATGTGGAGTACGAGGACAGTTATAAGAGCCTGAAGGAGGCGCTGTTGCATGGTGGGTTGGCGAAGCGTTTGAAGGTGATTATTCACTGGATTGAGGCGGAGAATCTGCACTGGCCGGAGTGCGCGGAGACGCTGCGGCATTTTGATGGGATCCTGGTGCCGGGCGGGTTTGGCAAGCGTGGTGTGAACGGGATGTTGAACGCGATTCGGTATGCGCGGGAGCATAAGGTGCCGTACTTCGGGATCTGCCTGGGGATGCAGACGATGGTGATTGAGTTTGCGCGGAACGTCTGCGGGATGCCGCAGGCGGATTCGACCGAATTTGATCCGTCGACGCCGCAACGGGTGATTTTTAAACTGCGGGAGTTGACGGGGGTGGACGAACTCGGCGGGACGATGCGGCTGGGGGCTTATCCTTGCCAGTTGGCCGAGGGGAGCTTTGCGCGGGGGGCTTATGGCGCGGAGCAGGTGAGCGAGCGACATCGGCACCGGTTTGAGTTCAATCGCGAATTTGAGCAGGTTTTGACCGAGGGTGGGTTGCAGTTGACGGGTCAGACGCCGGACGGGGTTTATGTGGAGATTTGCGAGATCAAGGACCATCCGTGGTACTTGGGTTGCCAGTTCCATCCGGAGTTGAAGTCGAAGCCGCTGGAGCCGCATCCGCTGTTTACTTCGTTTGTCAGCGCGTCGTATGAGGAGCATTTGCGGCGGATTGGGCGGAGTGCGGAGTTGATGCATGCCCAATAGTTTGGAGCTGATTGCTGGGCCTTGTGTGATTGAGAGCGAAGAGCACCTGTTTTTTCTGGCGGAGAGTATTCAGGCGGTGGCGGGGGATTTCGTCTTCAAAGCGTCTTTCGACAAGGCGAATCGGTCGAGCGTGCACTCGTATCGGGGGCCTGGTTTGATTGAGGGGCTGCGGATGCTGAAGCAGGTGAAGGACCGGGGCTTTCGGATCATGACCGATGTGCATGAGCCGGGGCAGGTGGCTTTGGCGGCGGAGGTTTGCGACATTATCCAAATTCCGGCGTTTTTGTGCCGGCAGACGGATTTGTTGTTGGAGGCGGGGCGGTCGGGGCGCGTTGTGAATATCAAAAAGGGCCAGTTTGTTTCGCCTTGGGATATTCGTTTGGCGGCGGATAAGGTGGCTTCGACGGGGAACACGAACATCCTGCTGACGGAGCGGGGGACGTCGTTCGGTTATAACAATTTAGTGGTGGATATGCGGAGTTTGGTGATTCTGCGGAGCTTTGGGTGGCCGGTGATTTTTGACGCGACGCATAGCGTGCAGTTGCCGGGAGCGGCGGGGAACGGGAGCGGGGGGCAGCCGGAGTTCATTGAGCCGTTGGCGCGGGCGGCGGTGGCGATTGGGGTGGACGGGATCTTCGTGGAGGTCCACGAGGAGCCGGAGCGGGCGCTTTCAGACGGGGCGAATGCGTTGCCGCTGGAGCATTTGGGCGGGTTCTGGAAGAGGTTGCAAGAGTTGGACGCGGTGACGCGGCGGCACTTGAAGCCGGTTGATTAAATGACTAGAGCAGTTCGCGGATCATGATGTTGCGGAAGCGCTGTTTGCCGCCGGGGATCCAGCGGTTGCCGCCGTGGACCTGGACGGCGATCATGCCAGTGGGGGAGCCGTGGTTGGCGGTGTCGAGGAAATTGGTGATTTGGATGCCGTTGAGCCAGACCTGAATGTGGGGAATGTCGCCTTCGATGCGGGCGCGGAGGTGGTTCCAATCGTTGCGGCGATACCATTCCTGCCACTGGGGGACGAAGGTTTTGACGTCCTTGAGGCGCTCGCCGTAGACACCGCCGATGGCGCCGCCGTCGAGGTAGTCGAGGAGGACCTGGTAAGCTTCGCCCTTTTCGTTGGCGCGGAGGAAGAGGCCGCCGTCGCAGCCGTAGGTGGGGTTGATTTCGAGGGTGATTTCGAAGTTCTTGTAGGGCTTGTCGGTCAGGATGATACCGCCGTGGCCGGGGCGGTCCTGCGCGCCGGTGATGGTGCCGTCTTCGACGCGCCAGGCGGCGGTTTGGCCGTGGTGATTGACTTGGCTGATGTGCCAGCCGGTGAGGTCCTTGCCGTTGAAGAGCGCTTTGAAGGAGGAAGGGCCGGCAAGGAGTTCGAAGCGGTGGGGGACGGGTTGGGCGAGTTGGCGCTGTTGGGCGATGATTTCGTTTTCGACAGCGTCCATGACTTCTAGGCTTTTCGAGAGGTTGGCTAGGCCGTCACTCGCGAGGGGAACTTGGTAGGTTCGCCACCGGGCTTGATGGAGCCCGGTGTGGCGGAGGGTGAGGGCGTGGACTTGGGTGGCCTGGGCGGACATGGGTGTGGGGAGGGTGGCGAGGTTGACTCCGGAGGCCCATTCGGTGGCGGAGCGGGTGGCGACTTCGCTGCCATCAATGCGGAGGGTGTGGGGGCCGGGGGCGAGGCCGGAGACTTTGAGGATCTGTTGGTTGAAGCGTTCAATGAAGTCGGAGGACTTGACGGCGAGGGCCATGACGGGGTCGGAGGTATCGACGGGCATGGGGAGGGCGCGGTCTTTTTGGGTCCAGGTGACGCCGTTGGCGAACGCCAGGATTTCGGTGGCAGTGTTTTCGGTTTTGACGAAGCGGCGGGTGGGGACGTCGATGGAGACGGTGCTGACGACGCTAGGGGCGTTCCACCCGGTAAGGAGGCCGCCAGCCATGATGAGGTGGCCGGCGGCACCGGGGTGGACGCGGTCCGGGATGATTTTGGGGGCGAGGGCGGGGTCGGTGGCCTTGGCTTTGGCGAGCATGGCGGTGACGGGGCGGTTGAGATCGGCGAGGGTGAGTTTTTCGGATTGAGCGAGGGTGGCGAGGAAGTCGGAGTAGCGGAGGAGGACGGCGTTGTAGCCGCCGGGGAAGCGGGGTTCCTGGGTGACGTCGTCGTAGGGGGAGGGTTGGATGGCGGTGATGCGGGCGTTGGGGAGGTTCGTTTTTAGCTGCTTGATGATGTTGCGGTAGCCGTTCGAGTAGATGTCGAAGATCTGTTGATCGAAGGCGCGAACGCGACCGTCGTTCATGCCGAGCATGATGGTGACGACGGTGGGCTGGTAGGGGAAGACGTCGCGATCAAGGCGTTGGGCGATGCCGCCGCCGGCTCCGCCGGTGACGCGGTCGCCGCCCCAGCCGGAATGGGTGAACGCGATTTTACGATCGGGGAAGCGGGTGAGGACGAAGGTTTCGGTGAAGGTGGTATAGAGGCGCTGGTCGGTGATGGAATCACCGAAGAAGACGACGCGGTCGCCGTTTTTGAGGTGGAAGTCTTGAGCGAGAAGGGGGGGAAGGAGGAGGAGGGAGGTGAGTAGAGGGCGCACTGCGCTATCTTATCTCACCTCCCGAGGGGAAGTTAGCGCGGGGTGGTACGGGTGCCGGCGCCGGAGACAACATAGCCGGGGGCGACTTCCGAGTAGAGGTATTGGTTACCGTTGCCGATCACCATGATGTTCATTTCGTATTCGACGCCTTCGATGGAATAGCCGGCAGCGGCGTAGCAAACGTCGCCCAAGGCATAGACGCCATTGAAGGATCTGCGCTCGGAGGTTCCACCGGAGATGTTGCTGTACGTGCCCCTCATCCCGCCGCTGCCATCGAAGGTGACGATACCGATTTCGGCGGTCGAGCGGCCCTTGCCGTCAACGGCAACGGTGCCGTTGCCCTGGTAGCCGTAGGTGCCGTTGAGGGAAGAGTTGCTGCAGCTGCCTTGGTTATCGATCTTGGAGCCGCTGCCGGAAAGGGTGGCATCGCCGGCGCGGATGACGAGAGCGAAGCTGTTGCCGGCGTCGACGACGACGAGATCAAAATCGGTGGCGCCAGCGCCGGTGCCGGTCTTGCCGACGGCGGTGCAATCCGCCAGGACTTCAATTACGCCCGAATACTCGCTCACTTCGGCCTTGCCGCCCGTGGTAGAGATCGACACGCCGGTGTAGGCTCCAGTGCCGTTGAACACGATGCGCCCGATTTGCGAGGCGGTGATCAGCCGATTGTTTTCATTGGTGATGGTGCCGTCAATAGTATAGCCGTACGCTCCGACCAGTGACGTGGCAGTGCATTGGGCGAAGGAGGCAGCCGCGAAGAGAACGAAAGAGAGGGAAAGTTTTCCGAAACACATAGTTTTTAGCATATCGTCATATTTACCGCAGAGCATGAATAAATTTTTCGGATTAGGTCGACGACTTTTCTACCATCTTCGGCGGGGGATACGAAGGGCCGGTGCTCGGTGATGGCTTGTAGAAAGTCCTGGACTTGGAGGCGGTGATAGTAAGAGATGGGGTCGGCGGGAGGGGAGTAGGTGGGTGCGGATTCGCCGGGGATGGTCCAAAGGTCGTTGTAGGCGGGTTCGAGGATCGAGCCGGTCATGCCGGCGATGAAGGTGGCGCCGCCGTCGGTTTGGGTGCCGACGGAGTAGCCGTTGGAGCCATGAATGTGGATTTTGGTGTGGATGCCGGGGTTCTGCGAAAGGCTACAGACGATGTTGCCGAGGCCGCCGTTTGTGAACCGGATGTTGGCGATGGCGGTGTCTTCGACTTCGATGTAGGGATGATTCAGATTGCTGGCGATGCCGGAGACGGACTGGATGGGGCCCATGAGCCACTGGAGGATGTCGAGATGGTGGGGGGCTTGGTTGATGAGGACGCCGCCGCCTTCGGTGGACCATTTGCCGCGCCACGGGTCGGAGCGGTAGTAGGCTTCGTCGCGCCAGGAGAACATGGCGACCGTGCCAAGGATGGGGGTGCCGATTTTGCCCTGGTCGATGGCGGCCTTCATGGCGAGGACGGGTTCGAAGAAGCGGCGCTGGCTGACGACGCCGAGACGGGCGCCGGAGCGGGCGGCGGCTTCGAGCATGCGGTCGCAATCTTCGACGGTGGCGGCGAGCGGCTTTTCGACGAGGACATGGATGCCGCGTTCGAGGGCGGCGACGGCGGGAGCGGCGTGGAGGGGATGGGGCGTACAGACGACGACGGCTTCAACGCCGGCGGCGAGCATGGTCGGGACGTCAGTATAGGCGGTGGCACCGTATTGGGCGGCGAAGGCGGCGGCGCGAGGGCCGTCGTTATCGCAGACGGCCAAGAACTGGCTGAGTTCGGCGAGGGCGGCGGCGTGGAGGTGGCCGACCTTGCCGCAGCCGATGAGGGCGGTTTTCATTGGGCAGGATCCGGGAAGTATTGGGCGCTCATGCGGCGGAGAAAGGCGAGAGAGGCGACCATTTCGTCCATGCCGTTCATGCCGTCTTCGAGGCTGATCCAGCCGGAATAGCGATGGGCGGCGAGGATGCGGAAGATTTCGTGATAATCGTTGAGGCCTTCGCCGGTGACGCCGTGGCGGAGGGAGGGGGAGTAGCCGAGGGTGCCGTCGGATTGGCGGAGGTCTTCGAGTGAGGCGCCGGGAACGAGGTAGCGGTCCGAGGCGTGCATGGAGACGACGCGGGGGGCGACGAGTTCCAAGAGTTCTATGGGATCGTCACCGGCGACGAGGGCGTTGGAGGGATCGTATTGGACGCCGAAGTTTTTGGTGTCGGGGATGAGGTCGAGGAGTTCGAGGAAGACGTCTTTCTTTTGGGCGAATTCGGGGTAGCGCCAGAAGCCGTCTTTGTAGTGGTTTTCGAGGCCGAGGACGATGTCGTATTCGCGGGCGACGGGGAGGAGGGCTTCGATGCATTCGACGACGCAGTGGAGGCCGTGATCGCGGGTGACTTCGGGGTAGCGCTGGCCGCTGAGGACGCGGCAGACGGCGCCGGGTCCGCCGAGGCGGCGGGTGACGGCGATGAGGGCGGCGTGGTGGTCAACGGCTCGGCGACGGGCGGAGGGATCAGGGTTCGTGAAATCCGGGGAGCAACAGAGCATGGGCATGGAGAAGCCGGCCAAGGAGATGGCTTCGCCGACCGAGTCGAGATAGGCGGGTTCGAGGGAGGTGAAGAAGCCGTCGTACATTTCGAGGCCGTCGGCGTCGAGGGGGCGGGCCATCGAGATCCAGTCGAAGACGGACATCGAGCGGTCGCCGGCAATGGCATCGAGATAGCACTTGGGGAAGGCGGAGAGGCGGATAGGCATATTGCTACAATTAGGGAAGATTATGCGACTTTTGCTGCTGGTTTTGGGGTTGGCCGCGATGGCGATGGGCCAGGACGATGATATCGTGTGGCTGGACAATTATGTCGAGGCGGTGAAGACGGCGCAGGCGACGGGGAAGCCGATCTTCCTGGAATTTCGGTGCGAGCCTTGAACGAACGGTAGGGTTTTTGACGCACAGGTTGTGCTGTCACCGAAAGATTCACCGTTGGGCAAGCTGTTGCGGCAGTACGTTTGCGTGCGGATTACGCGGATGGACTCGATTGATATTGGGCTGTTTGAGCATGATCGGAACAATACACTGTACTTCTATTTGCTGAACGCGGACGAGCAGATTTACATGCGGTACGGGGGGCGGGATTCGAATTCGCCGGACGCGTATTTGAACATGGAAAGCTTGACGCTGGCGGCGGCGAAGGGGCTGGAATTGCATGCGACGCGGCCGCCGGTGATGGCGCGGCCGAAGCCGGATTTTCCGAAAAAT
Source organism: Bryobacterales bacterium (assembly GCA_038220855.1). GTDB lineage: Bacteria > Acidobacteriota > Terriglobia > Bryobacterales > Bryobacteraceae. Next base: position 8,224 of record JBBRIO010000109.1, read on the forward strand.
TACTCGCTGCTGGTGGAGCGGACTTTTGCGCGGAACCAGTGCGTCGAGTGCCATTTGATTGGAGATTATCAGAATCTGCATCGGCAGCAGGACGGGACGTTGGACAAGCGGCAGCACCTGTTTCGGTCGCCGGATTTGAAGACGATCGGGGTGACGCTGGACGTGCCGAAGGGTTTGGTGGTGAAGGAAGCGGCGGGGGCGGCGGCGGCGGCCGGGATGAAGACGGGGGATCGGATTGCGCAGTGGGAAGGGAAGAAGGTATGGACGTTTGGGGACGTGCAGCATCGGTATAACGAGACGCCGCGGACGGCGATGCAGACGAAGCTGACGGTGGAGCGGGGAGGGGCGATGGTGGAGTTGGCGATTGCGTTGCCGGTGCGATGGTGGCTGACGGATACGAAGTTTCGGCAGTCGAGCGTGGAGCCGCGGTTCTTCTTCGATGACCGGCCGTTGAGTGGGGAGGAGAAGAGGGCGATGGGGTTGCCGGCTGACGGATTTGCGAGCATGGTGAAGTACGTTTCGAGCACGGCGAAGACGATGGAACTGCACGGGTTGGAAGTGGGGGATGTGATTACGGCGGTGGACGGGAAGCGGGTGGATCCGGATGCGCATACGGCGACGTTGTATTTGGTGTTGCGGAAGGCTCCGGGGGATGGGGCGACGCTGGAAGTGATGCGGGGCGGGAAGAAGATCGAGATGGCATTGAAGACGATGCAGATGAGTTTTAGGAAATGAAGATTTTGGGATTGTTGTTACTGGCGGCGGGGTGGGGGGCACCGGTGGAGGTACGGGTGGATGACGAGGTTTGCGCGACTTACGAGGCTAAGTTGGCGGGCCCGGAGTTAGTAGTCCGGGTGAAGTTGGCGCAGGGCTGGCACACGTTTGCGATGGATAATGCGGTGCGGGCGGCGGAGGCGTTGAAGGGGAAGAAGGCGTTGGGGATGGACCAGCCGACGCGGGTGACTTTGGGGGAGGGACTGATGTTGGCGGGGGCGTGGAAGCAGACGGTGCCGGTGGATTTTTCGAAGCCGGAGTTACGAATTTTTACTTGGGGGTACGAGGGGGAGGCGGTGTTTGTGGTGCCGGTGAAGCGGACGGGGGAGGTGGAGAAGATTGGGGTGAAGGCGCAGGCTTGTACGGCGTCGATTTGTAAGAATATTGACGTGAAGTTGGAGGTGGGGATGGGGGGGGAGAAAATGGATGCGGCGGGGCTGGTTGAGGTGCGCACAAACTGAGGCTAGTCGATTCTTCCGGCCACGAAGTCGGAGACTGTCTTTTGGTATACCTTGTCGTCTATAGTCAGAAACCCAAAAAGGACGAATAGCGGCTTGCACAGTGCTTTGACGAGCGAAACTAACTCTGATTCTAGCGACGATAGCCTGAACGTAACACTCGCTTCAACGGCATCCTCGATGAGGTTTTGGTATCCGGTTTGCGAAGAAGGAACCGTTGACCAATAAATCGTACGGGACTTAATTCCTCGATATGACACCCTTAGCGCCAAGACCATCGAAGGTGAACTCCCAAGCGACTTATGAAGGTTACCGCAGTGGATCAAGGCTTCGGCGGTTCGAAGGATTCTAACCTTCGGAACAATCGCGCCAGTAAGGCGTTCATCCTCGAATAGGCTCATTAGCGTGAAGAAATCACCGTTCTTTCGAAGCGACCAGTAATCAAAGCCCCCATCCATCGATTCAATGACTGCCACAATTCCATCGTTTCGCGGGCTCGGCTTGCCTAAGTTGTTCTCGACGACGACTCCGACTGGCCAGCCAGATATATGAACCGCCGAAACTCGAGCGGCGTCTAGCAACTCTTGCGGAGTTCGATCCTCAAAAGGGTTGAAACTGCCGTGCGTTATCTCCATGAAGGCATTCTTGCTGACAACGGCCTCGTTCATTGAAAGTTGAATCGACATCTTTGCAAGCACTTGCTGCGACGCGATCCATTTGGGATCGAGTTCTGTTCGACTAGGTGTGACGATACTGGCGAGCGGACCTCCATCGCTTCCGATCGGCCAGCTAAGCCTAGATTCGATCAACAGGGACAGGACGTTGAAGGCGAACCCGAGACTTGATGGATCGGCTACTCCCTCTTCAATAACCGGCAACTCTTCACCAAAGCTCCAATATGGAACGTACGGTAACTTCAGCACCTCGAGTGCGTCTCCCGCAGACACGGCTGTTGGAAGCCAGTCCTCAAAAAGGTCTTTAAACTCCTTGGCGAATCGTAGTTTCCAGTCGCCAGCCCTGCGATATTCAGCACGACTCTCATCACGCGCCGGAACAGGGATCGCCAACAATCTACGGCGATCAACCGGAAGCCGCTGTTGCTGGACCCTCGCCTGCTCAATTACTGCCTTGACTCCGAAGACACTAGAGTCCGTAGTAGTTACGAGGAAGACGAGGATATCGGCGAGTTGTACTGTGCAGATTCCGCCGATGTCAGTGACTCCGGTCCTGCTATCGATGAGCACATACTCAAACTGACTGATCCATTCATTCCGCAGGCGCTCTATATACGAACCTAACTCCCTTTCGGAAAAAAGCCGCTCGAAATCGACGGAGTGAAGTCGAGTAGCGTATTGATTGTCTCGCTTCCCTGCCGATATTAGCGATACGACTGAGGCCCCCACGGGGAGTTTAAATTCGTGGAGAGCGCTCTGCCAATCTACACCAGTGCCCGCCGCCGCCGAGAGGACAAGGTCAACGATACCGGGCTTTTCGGCTATGCCCGCTCTCAATTCGTCGGAGTATTTGAAGAAATAGCGTTCCAGCCCAGGGGCTTCGAGATCCCAATCTACGACTAGTACCGATTTCCCCCGCTTAGCCAAGAGGGCCGCGACATTGGCCAACGCCATAGTCCGGCCAGCCCCTCCCTTAAAAGAGTAAAAGGTGAATACGGTTCCGATTGCAGGGGTATTGAGAACGGTCGTCATAGTTTCGCCAGCGGGATAGTGGGGCGGAGCATCGCACTCCCCTCGACAATTGGCCAATCGGCGCGGAAAGTTGGAGATGACTGTACGATGGCGGCTACTTCGCGGCTAAACCGCTTCAACTCATCCTCGAGTTGAAGTGCCTTCCGCGAGCTCCAAAATGCTGGAGAGCTACTTGTGAACTCTGATACGTCGCGCCACTGAGTGTCCCGTGCTTCCTGCGGAAAATGCTCTCCATCATGATACTTCAACGGAGCGATCAGTTGAATCTTCTCATTGGCCCCCAGTGCCTGCTCCCGCGCAAGAAAACTTCGCCACTCCGAAACGCACCACGTCGATTGAAAGTATATTGGCGACCAAATGCAAACAAGACATTTCGACTGCCGTATGGCACCTCGAAGTTCGTCAGGCCACCTCTGGCCCACCTCGATTTCGCGTTCATCAAAAAACACCCTTGCGTCTATACCTCCAAGTTCCAGTGTTAACTGAAACTTGAAGAGCTCGTAGACCCTCCGCGTCCAGTCGAGCATTTGCGGATGTCGCCTGTAGCTAAAGAAGACATCGTATTCGTAGTCTTGGGGCGGAATCTGGATTGACATCAATGGCTCTAGCTATGATACCTCCGCCCCA
>JBBRIO010000110.1:0-11644 GCA_038220855.1 Bryobacterales bacterium
CCTCCCCCCCCTCCAGAGCCCGCGATCTCCTCCCTATGTGGCAGTCTTTCTATCCCGCAGTTCTGGCGCTCGTCGGCCTCGCTAGCTTAGCGTGCGGCCAGTCCACGATTAGCACCATCGCGGGGGGCGCCGGCGAGGGCCCCACCGCCACCGCCATAGCCCTCCGCTCTCCGCGAGCCATCGCGGTTGACTCCGCCGGCTCGGTCTACATCGCCGACACTGAAAGCCAGCGCATCCGGAAGGTGACCGCCGCCGGGGTAATGACGGTCATCGCCGGCAACGGGGTGCCCGGGTTCAGTGGCGATGGCGGACCGGCCGTCTCCGCCCAACTGCAGGATCCCAGCGGCGTCGCGGTCGATCCCGCCGGCAACGTCTATATCGCCGATATGGGCAACAATCGCATTCGTCGCCTCACCCCCGGCGGAATCATCGCCACCGTCGCCGGGGGAACCGTCGACTTATTGAATCGCCCCGCCGGCCTTGCCGTTGACTCCGCCGGCACGGTCTACGTCGCCGACACCGAAAACAATCGGGTGCGGCGACTGGCCGGCGGGGTGCTCTCTACAATTGCCGGCACCGGAGCCGCCGGGTTTAGTGGCGATGGGGGTCCGGCCACCGCGGCCCAGTTATGGAGTCCCCGCGGCGTCGCCGTCGATGCAGCCGGCAACGTCTTCATCGCCGATCGATGGAACCGGCGTGTCCGCCAGGTTGCCCCCAACGGAATCATCTCGACCATCGCCGGCAACGGCACCGCCGGCTTCAGCGGCGACTTCGGCAGCGCCCTCGCCGCCCAGTTCGGCGATCTCTACGCCATTTCAATCGATTTAGTCGGTGGCGTCTACCTCGCCGATGCCGCCAACCACCGGATTCGCCGGGTGAGCGGCGGAGTCATCGTCCCGATCGCTGGAAACGGCAATCCGGCCTTCAGCGGCGATGGTGGCTTGGCCACTGCCGCTGCCCTCTACCAGCCCTACGGCGTCGCCGCCGACATCGGCGGGTACATCTATATTGCCGATTCGAGCAACTTCCGCCTCCGGGTGATCTTCCCAGGCGGCGTCATCCGAACGATGGCCGGCACCGGCACCCCCGGCTTCAGCGGGGACGGGTCCACCGCGACCGGTGCCCAACTCTTTAACCCCACCGCCGCCGTCGTCGATCCCGCCGGCAACCTCTATGTCGCCGATACGGATAACCACCGCGTCCGACGCGTCACGCCCGGCGGTACGGTGACGACGGTCGCCGGCAACGGTGGCATCTTCTTCTCGGGCGACGGCGGCCCGGCCACCGCCGCCACCCTCTACCGGCCCTCGGGCGTGGCTCTCGACGCCGCGGGCAACCTCTACATCGCCGATACCTTCAATAACCGCGTCCGCCTCGTCTCCCCTGGAGGCGTCATCTCGACGGTGGCCGGCGGCGGCACCTCGCCCGCCAACGGGATCGCCGCCACCGCCGCCCAGGTCCTCCTGCCCTCCGCCGTCGCCCTTGATGCAGCCGGCAATCTCTACTTCGCCGACAGCTCCAACCGGGTCCGGCGCGTTGTCGCCGGGGTGATTGCGACCGTCGCCGGCAACGGCACTTACGGCTTCACCGGTGACGGCGGCAGCGCCCTTGCCGCCCAACTCGCCGGCCCCACTGGCCTGGCCTTGGACACGGCCGGAAACGTCTATGTCGCCGATGGTTCCCGCATTCGTCGTTTTCTGCCGGGCGGCGTCATCACGACCGTCGCTGGCTCCACCACCCCCGGGTCGGGCGGAGACGGCGGCGGCGCTACCGTGGCGGGTCTGAACTACCCCACCGGCCTCGCCCTCAGCCCGGCCGGGGCTCTCTATATCGCCGACAGTGGCAACCACCGGCTGCGCGAGGTCAACGCCGCCGGCGTCATCCGAACCGTCGCCGGCACCGGCCTCGCGAACCTGTCCGGCGATGGCGGCGATCCCACGGCCGCCTCGCTCTACGACCCCCGAGGCGTCGCCCTTGATAGCCTCGGCCGCGTCTACCTCGCCGACATGCGCAACCAACGCATCCGCCGGCTCACCGTCACCGCGACCACCTCCTTTACGACCGTCCCGGCCGGCCTCTTGCTCGACGTCAACGGCGTCCCCACCCTGACCCCGTTCAGCCTCTCCCTCCCGGCTGGGACCACCCTCGCCGTAGCCGCTCCGGCGACGCAAAACCAACCCGGCACCCGAGCCGGCTTCACCGGCTGGAGCGACGGCGGCCCCGCCACCCGCACCATTACCATCGGCAGCGCGGGCACCTCGTATCTGGCCAACTACTCGACCCAATTCCTCCTCACGCGCGCCATCAATCCCGCCGCCGGCGGCACCCTGACGCCCGGGCCCACTTCGGCCGACGGCTTTTACCCGGCCGGAGGGCTCGTCTCGCTTACCGCGACAGCCGCTCCCGGCTTCGCCTTTGCCGGCTTCACCGGCGATCTCACCGGCGCTACGAACCCCCAAAACCTTCTTCTGAACGCGCCCCGGGCGGTGACGGCCAACTTCGCCTGTTCCTACCAACTGAGCGCGTCCAGCGCCGCCGCCGCCGCCGCTGCCGCCTCGGCCAACCTCACGGTGTCTACCGGCACCGGCTGCGCCATCTCTGTCGCCCCCAACGTCAGTTGGCTCAGCGCCACCGTCTCCGGAGCCACTGTCACCTACGCGGTCGAGGCGAATCCGGGCGCCGCCCGTAGCGGTACCCTCACCGTCGCCGGGCAGCTATTCACCGTCAACCAGGCGATCTCTCCCTCCCTGCTGATTCCCAGCGCCCGCGACGGCGGCCCCATCGCCCCCACCGGCAACACCCAGACGCTCGTCGCCCGCTACTCCCATCCGGCTGGCGTCGGCTTTTTGGGGGTCGTCAATATCCTCGTCAATACCGCCCTCGACGGGGCCAACGCCTGTTACATCGCCTATTCCCGTCCCGCCGGGGTACTCTTTCTGGTCGATGACGGGGGTCCCGCCGTCGGGCTCTCCGTCCCTCTCGTCCTCGGCACCGCCGCCACCGTCAGCAACCGTCAATGCACCGTCTCTGGAGCCGGGTCCTCCGTCGTGGAAACCGGTAATTCCATGACCCTGACCCTGTCGATAGCTTTCTCCGGCAGTTTTCGAGGCAACCGGGTCATCTACATGGCCGCGCAGTCGACCTCCTTCGTGACTTCGGGTTGGCAAACCATGGGGGTCGCAATCATTCCCGAAGCCGCCACGGTCTATCCTCGATCGAACGCGCTCTCGCCGACGACGGCTACCGCCGCGACTCAGACCCTCACGGCGACCTTCGAAGATGCGACCAACGTCAACAACTTACAGACCGCCTGGATTCTTATGAATTCGGCGATCGATGCCCGGCAATCCTGCTACATCGCCTACTTTGTGCCTGCCAACCTGCTCTTTCTTTACCCCGACAACGGGGACGGCGGCCAAGCCACGGTGATTGATCTGAGTGGCGCGAACACCATCGAAAATAGCTACTGCCGAATTCTGGCCCAGGGTTCGAGTGCCGTCCGAAGCGGCAATCGCCTCACCTTAACCCTAAACTATCTCCTCAAGCCCGCCTTCAGCGGACCCCGCGGGATCTGGGCCGCGGTCCAGACTTTGGCCGCCCAAACGAGCCCCTGGAAGCCCCTCGGCGCCTGGCTCGCTCCCCCGTAGGCGATAATAAACCAGGCGATGAAGCAATCGAACCCGCGATCCATTTTGCTCCAGCAGGCTTGGCTGGGCGATGCCGTTCTGGCGCTTTATGTCCGGGAACGCATTCTCTCGGAACAAGGCCAACTCGACGGCGATCTCTACACCCGCATGACCAGCAACCACTTCCTCAGCTCGATCGGCGAACCCAGCGCCGTCGAAGCCGAGATCGGCGAGCATTACCGCCTCGGCGGCCTTCCCGCAGCCTACCAGTTCATCGAAGAACGCCTGATGCCCGTCTTCGCCCGCCAGGAAGCCAATCGCCGCAAACGCCTCGGGCTCGCCTGACTACTTCACCTATACACGCCTGCCTAGCAATCACTTCCCGAGCCCGATCGGCGAACACCACCGCATCGGCCCACCAGTTCATCAAGGAACGACCGATGCGTGTCTCCGCCCGCCAGGAAGCCAACCGCCGCAAACGCCTCCGGCTCGCCGAACTACTTCACCGAAGCGAGATCGGCGAACACTCCCGCCTCGGCCGCCCACCAGTTCATCGAAGAACACCTGATGCCCGTCTTCGCCCGCCAGCAAGCCAACCGCCGCAAACGCCTCCGGCTCCCCTGACTACTTCACCTATACCCGCCTGCTTAGCAATCACTTCCCGAGCCCGATCGGCGAACACCACCGCATCGGCCCACCAGTTCATCGAGGAACGACCGATACGTGTCTTCGCCCGCCAGGAAGCCAACCGCCGCAAACGCCTCCGGCTCGCCGAACTACTTCACCGAAGCGAGATCGGCGAACACTCCCGCCTCGGCCGCCCACCAGTTCATCGAAGAACGCCTGATGCCCGTCTTCGCCCGCCAGGAAGCCAACCGCCGCAATCGCCTCCGGCTCCCCTGACTACTTCACCAAGTGATACCGCTCCTGACGCGGCAGCACCCACTGCATCTTGCCCTCCGGGGTCAGCCAAGCCTCCTCCTCCATTCCCACGAAGAGCTCCTGCCCGGCCCATTCCTCGACCGGCGTCCGCGCCGACAACTCAATTGAAAACCAAGTCCCCGTCTTCAGCGGCACGTCCCCTCGCCCCGGCACGCCCTGCTGCCGGTCCCACAACCCGATAATCGGCCCCGCCCCGTGCCCGTGGTCGCCGATCGGGTGCGAGTACACCGTCCCCCGAATCCCCTCATCCAGCACCTGCGCCAACGTCTCGGACAAAACCTCGTTCCCCGACCGCCCCGGCTTCATCCGTTCGAGCAACAGATCCTGCATGCGTTTCGCTTTCTCCAGCGCCTTGACGATCCCCGCTGGCGGCCCCGTCTCGCCCTCTTTCAGCACATAGCCCATATGCTGCGTATCCGTATTCAACCGCAAGCCCTGCACCCCGAAATCCACGTGCAACACATCGCCCCGCTCAATCACCACCGGGCCGTCTTCGGACAGAAAACTCGCCGCCGTCGCCACCGCCTTCGCCTGCCGTTGCACCCGCACCGAAGGTTGGAACCACGTCCCCAAACTCCGGTCCGCCACCTGCTGCCGCAGCCACCACACCACGTCATGGTTGGTCGTCACCCCCGGCTTAACCACCTCACCCGAAAACGCCCGCCGAATCAAATCGTGCGCCACCCCCATCAGCTTCCGGTACTGCGGCATCATCTCCGGCAGCCGCGCTTCGACATACTCCAGCGCCAGCAGTTCACTCCGCTGGAACCGCTTCGTAATATCGGAGCCCAGATACTCCACCATCTGCTCGTACTCACCCGCCGTCAACCCATCCGCAAACGCATGCGTCCGCGAAATATTAATCCCGATCTTCCGCGGCTTCCGCTCCTCAATCACTTTCTTCAGGAACAGCCATTGGCCCTCGCCCCATAGCTCCCGCGTCTGATTCCCCGGCGCCGGCGCCGGGTCCCGGTACACCTCATACAAACCCCCGTTAGAGCCGCCCCCCAGCGCCAGCCGTTCAATCCCCTTTTCCGGCCCGCGATCAAAAAACACGTAAATCGTCCGGCGCCGCGCCGCGAACATCGTCGGCGAAACCAACGAGTGGAACACCGGATCTTCGTTGTACTCGCGCGAAACCACCACCCACATGTCCAGCCCGTGCTTCCGCAACAGCCCTGGCAGGATGCGCTCCAAGCGCAGCTTAAGCCACTCCTGCTGGATCGCCGCCTGCTCCCGCATCGGCGGCAGCGGCGATAAAGTCTGAGCCGGCAGCGAAACCGCCGTAATCATCGACGTAATCAGGAGGAGTAGGCACGGAGAGCGCAGACCCCTCAGAATAGCGAGCCTTAGCTCTGTAAGTGAAGCCCTTTATGAATCGCGTACAAAGCGAGTTCCAACCGATCCGACACCCCGAGCTTGTCAAAAATGTTGTGCAGATGGTTCTTCACCGTCTGCTCGCTGATGAACATCTTCTCGGCCATCTCTTTGTTCTTATAGCCTTGGGCGACAAAAGCCACAATCTCCCGCTCGCGCGTGCTCAACGGAGAACGCTCCCGCTGCTTACCCGACCCGCTACCCTGCCCCGAAAGTTCAGCCCCGGGCGAAGCAAACTGCCGCATCACCGCCGCCGTCGTATGCGAGTCGAGCCAGATTTCGCCCGAGTAAACCTTCCGGATACTCTTCACGATCAGGTCCGGAGCCGTCTGCTTCAACACAATGCCAGAACAGCCAAGCTTCATCGCCTGCACAAACTCGTTCTTGTCATCCGACGCCGTCAAAATGATGACGCGCGTCCGCTTGTTGGTTTGCTGAATCGTCTGGAGCGCCTGCAACCCATCCAGGTTAGGCATCCGCAGGTCCAGCAGCAAAACGTCGGGGTCCGTCTGTTGGACGAGCTCAATCACCGCCCGGCCGTCTCCAGCCTCGCCGATCACCTCGACGTCTGATTCCAGAGCCAGTAACTTCTTCAGACCATCGCGCACGATGGGATGGTCGTCGGCTATCGCCACACGAATCATCTTAACTTTTGGCGGTTCCCCTTCAAAAAGGGTGTCGTTCGGTTCCATGATTACACTGCCGCTAAGCATAGCTCTGTATAGCCTCACCTAGAGAGTAACGGGAGAATAGTACCGGGTCAATTCAGGTCATTGGGAAAAGTGAACTACAGTTTGACCTTACGAAACCGCGAAAAGAACCCTATTACTCTAAGGTAATTGCCTCTTCTCTTGCCCGCGAAAGTGGGGATCACTTCCACGGCAAGGAAGCCTTTTCCGCGAACACAGTGTTGCGGAGCAGCTCCAGAGCATTTGCTTTTACGATGTCCTCATAATACCAGATGACAACCCCCGGGCAACCAAGCGCCCGCGTCGCCTCGATAATCTTCACCAACTCCGCCGGCTTAGCTAAATCCACCGCGATCCCCGGAACCAGCCGACGGGCCTGGCCATACTGCTCTATATGCAGCTTCAGCTTGGCCTCATAAGTCGGCAAATCCCGCCAATAAAGCTGCGGACTAAGGAAATCATGGGAGTTATCCCTCACCCAACCCGGCGGGTCCTGCGCAAAGTTACGGTAGCCGTCCGGCGTCGGAACCGGCGCGTTCGTCACCAATGCCCGCCAATCCACCGCCTTGATCCGGGCGTTCATGCGCATTAAAAACGCATTAATCTGGTCAGCTCGCCAACGCACCCACCCCGCGTCCAGCGGATTCGCCGGCGGATCCTGCCCCTCGTGCGATGCCGCATACAGTTGACGAGTCGTCTCGTCATACCCACATTCGAGGGTAGGGTATCGCGCCCGGTCAAACTGGATCCCCGGAACCTCGTACCGCCCCTGCGCCTCCTCCATCAGCCGGATCAGAAACTCCTGCGCGTCCGGATGCGCATGCGCCATCCACAGGTAATACCCCCCGCCCCCAATCGAAAATTCACTCTCCCCCGCCCGATTCTTCGCCAACCACTCCGGGTGACGATCGAAAATCGGCCCCCGCGAACCCCCGCGCACCCTCCCGCTCCAGATCCCCACAAAACCATATTCGAACCAAGGCACCACCGTAATCCCGTTCGGTTTGCCCTCGTCGATCGCCTCTTGCAGAATATCCCGGCCTTCATATTGAGGATCGATCAGAATACCCGTCTCCTCCTCGAACACCCGGCTCGGAAACAGCGGATAGCCCTGCGACCACACGTTCACGTAGGCCACATTAAAATTTGCCTTCCCCAGCGCCTCCATCGTCGACCGAATCCGCCCCCGCGAACCGAGCGAATCCCGCGCAATCCAAACCCCTCTCACCTCCGACGCCGGCAGCACCGTCGCCAAAAACAAAAGGAGCGCAAAAACCTTCATCCTAAAGCTCCTGCACCGACTGCTGCAGCTTCTCAGCGAAGTTTTCCCCCGATTCCGACCATAGCGTCCGCCGATCAACCGCCAAAGCCTCGTCCAGTTGCTGCACCAACCGTACCAGCCCCTTCAAGTTCGACCGCGTGTAGTATACGCTCGCCGGGTCGTCTGGACGAGGCAAATAGTGCGCCTCCAGGCCGAAATCCAGTCGAATATGCTCGGTCGGTGTCCCGTCCCCGAATTCAGGACCAAAACAGAAAATGGTCACCCGCGCCGGCCGCAACTCCCATTCCTTCCGGAATTGCCATAATCCCCACCAAGCCTCCAACACGTACGAGCCGTCAGCGTGCAGAAATTCATCGCAGCGGGCCAGAACCTCTTCCGTGTCCAGCGGGTCCGGCAGCGAGGCTTCGAACAGCGGCGGCTCGGCCGACGAAACCGGCACAATCTGCAGCGAGCTGTTGGCCGGGTTCTTCGGCGAAAACGGAAATCGTTCCAGCACTTTGCCGAAGGAGCGTAGCATCGACAGAGTAGAATAATTCTCGAGCCAGTAGGAAAGGTAGAGCGAATCGGCCATTGATTCAATTATTGCGCGGGAAGTAAGCCCGCGGCGACTCCGCCTTCATCATAATGGAGGGAGGTAAGAAATGACGGATTCGGAAACCAAAACAGTCGAGGGCGCCACACCCAAAAGCGGCATGAGCATGAGCACTATGGGCATGGTCCTCACCCTCGCCTCCATCGCCTGCTTCTTCGCGGCGCTCGTGGTCGCCTATGCATTCATCCTCCCGGCTGGCAACGTGACCAACGCCGTCGCCATGCCGGGGATCTTCTGGCTCAGCACCCTGCTGATGCTAGCCAGCAGCGGCACGCTCCAATGGGCTCGCCGGGCGCTCTTGCGCGCGCAGCTAAGCACCTATCGAAGCTGGTTGATGGTGACGATCGCCGTCGGCTACTGCTTTCTCCTGGCGCAAACCGCCGGTGCCTGGCTCCTCCTCGCTCGCGGCGTCGCCATCTCCGCCAACCCGCAGGGCAACATGTACTATGTCTTCAGCTTCGTCCACGCCGCCCATCTCATCGGTGGCATCGGCGGCCTCCATTGGCTAAAATCCAAAGCCAACTACTTAATGGACGGCGAAGAACAGCCCTTGCGCAAACACCGCCAAATCGCTCGCCTCACCTCGATGTACTGGCACTTCATGGGCGTCCTCTGGCTAGGCCTGTTTGCCTTCCTCCTTGGCTGGAGTTAGCCGCTACGGCGGCGTCAAAAATACCGGCTGCGTATTCTGAATCTTGATCTTTCGCAAACGCACCCTCCGCAGCGACGGCCCCTTAAACTCCGCCTCCGCCACCAAGCTATCGTTGGTCCCCGCGATCGTCTGGTCAAATATCAAGTTACCCAGCGAGTAACAGATCACCCCGGTCCGGTAGTCCTCGCAAGGTTGCGTCACATGCGGATGATGCCCAATCACCAACGCCGCCCCCGCCTCGACCGCCGCCTGCGCCATCAACCGCTGCTGCGCATTCGGCTGCTTAGCGTATTCTGTCCCCGCGTGAATCGATACGATCGTCACGTTCGACCGCCTCCGAATATCTTCAATATCCTCCCGCAGTCGCACCAAATCCAGACCGTTGATCCGCCCATCGTCCGTCTTATGGTTGCCATTCCGCTGGTCGTAAGTGTAAGCCAAAAATCCAAATTTCACCCCTTGCCGCTCCACCACCACCCCCGCCCGCGCCGCCGCTTCATCCCGGCCCACCCCCGCCACGGCGATCTTGTTCCGGTCGAGCAGGTCCAGCGTGTACAGCAGGCCGTACTCGTGCGCGTCCCGCGTATGGTTGTTGGCAAACGAGACGACGTCGATCCCCGCCAGCAATAGCCCCGCGATGTTAGCCGGGTCGGCGCGAAACACCATTCCCGTCCGCGTCGGCGCACCTTTGTCCGTGAACGGCGATTCCAGATTGACGAAAGCAATATCCGCCTTCGCGAAGTCTGCCGCAATCTGCCGAAACGGCCACGCCGGATCGCGCCGCTCCACCGCGACCTCCCCCACATGGCGCGTCAACATCACGTCTCCCCCAAACAGCAGCCGGTTGATCGGCGGAGGAATCTCCTTCGGCGCTTCTTTCTTCTTAGGCGGCGGCGAACACCCCACCACCAGGATAAAAAGGCTAACCCAGATTACTGGCAGCCGCTTCATCAAGAAACCAAACCACTTCGCCCACATGCTGCCGCGTCAACTGCGCCGGGTAGTCCAGTATGTTCTCCGGGCCATTGAAAACCGTCTCCAGCGCCTTCTGCTTGTCTTCCCCACAAACCAGCATCAGCGTATGCCGCGCCGCCGCCAACACCCCCGGCAGCAGCGTCACCCGCGCCGCCTTCAGCTTGTCCACGTAAACCGCCGCCGTCAAACCAGACCGATCCAGAATGTGCGGTTCCCCCGGAAACAGCGAAGCCGTATGCACATCGGCCCCCATTCCCTGCTGAATAATGTCAAACTCCGGTAACTCACCATCCTCAAGCTGAAAGTGCCCGCGAACATCGTCCGCGTAATAATGCGCCGCTTCCCCCACCGGCTTCTCCGCATGGATCCGATGCAGGTTCTCCTTCGGAAACCCCCCGGGCGTCAGCCAATAAGTATCCGCCAGCGTAAAGTTCGATTCCGGATCGCCCGGCGGAACCGCCCGTTCATCCACCCAGAACAGATGGACCCGCGACCAATCGAACTCCTGCTCGGCCAGCCACGCAAACAGCAGCTTCGGCGTCGAACCTCCTGAAATCGCCAGCGACGCCGTCGGACGGTTCTCCAGCGCGTCGGACAGAATGTCCAGAATCAGACGACCGCATGTTTCAGCGGCCGAAGCGGGGTCAGGGGAAAGGACCTTGCGGAAATTCATTGGGCGATAGTGGCCGCCAGCGTCGCATCGTACACCGGATCGGCACCGAGAATCGATAACTCCTCGGCAACGAGATCTGCTTCGGCCCTGGCCGGTGCCAGAACCCGGGTGGTTAAGCTGCTGGTGACAATCTCTAGTGTCGCATCGTCCACCGCTCGGAGTTCAAGCTCCTGCGTCGCCGCGTGGAAGCGGATCGCTTGCAGGTTGCCGTTCCGCCGGGCTTCTGCCGGGACGAATTCGAAGTCAGCCAGCGGAAGTCGAGCCGCTAACCACGCCCGCAGATACATCCCGCTCACGAGCGGACCCGCCCCCGCGTACGCGATCTCCACTTTCGTGATCTGCGGAATCTGACCCTGCAAACACGTACTCTCAAACGCCTGCGCCAACGTCTCCCGCCAAGCCGTACACCGCGTCCAAGCCAAATCCTTCACCCGCCATCCCGCCCGACGCCGCTCATTCAGCGCCGGCAAAATGCTCACCCCCAGCGGTGCCGAATCAACCAGCAACGTCCGCGCCAATTGCAGCAGCGGCTGAAATCTCGACTCTTCCAGCAGTCGAATGTCCTTCACCCACAGCACCACCGGCAGGTCCGCCACCGTCAGCCCCAGCGACGCCGAATACACATCCGCCAGCCGGTCCCGCGTCGTCCGAATCTCGATAATTTCGCAACAAACCTGCTGCCGCCCGCCAAAAGCCAGCAAACACTGCGCCGTCACATCCGCCGTCAGCAGCGGCGTCGGCGAGTCCACAATCCGGATGATGATCATCCGGCCCGGGTGCGCCCGCATCAAATCCGCCAGCAAGTTCTTCAACGAAACTTCATCACCCGCGTCCGT
>JBBRIO010000111.1:0-11436 GCA_038220855.1 Bryobacterales bacterium
CCCGGGCTCATCGCATGATTGTCGAAGCTCGAAACCAAATGCCGCGTCTGCAGCCGCGGCGCCTCCACGGCCATCTGCGCGTTCATCCCGAACTCCACCACGTTTAAAAACAGTTGCAGCAAGGCCTGATCCTGGTTGTCACCCCCCGGAGTCGACATTGCCAAATACGGCTTCCCATCCCGCGTCACAATCGTCGGGCTCAACGTCACCCGCGGCCTCTTCCCCCCCGCCAACTCGTTCGGATGCCCCTCCACGAGTAAAAAGCTCTGCGCCCGCTGCGTCAATGGAATCCCCGTATCGCCCGCCACCACCGACGGCAGCCACGAACCCGACGGCGTCACCGCAAAGATCATCCCCTCCGCATCCGCCGCCGCTACCGACGTCGTATCCCGCGCCATTAGCTCATCGTCAATCTTATGCCGCACGATCTCGGACTGCGAGGGATGCAACCCCTTCTTGCCGTCAATCAGCCCGGGCCGAAACTCCATCGAAGCCTGCGCTCCAATTTGCTTCCGCCGCTCCGCCGCATACTCCTTCGAAAGCAACGTCTGCATCGGCACCTTCGAAAACTTCGGGTCGCCGTAGTACGTATCCCGATCCGCATAGCCCAGCTTCAACGCCTCCGTCACCGTGTGCAGATACGCCGTCGAGTTATGCTGCATCTCCCCCAGCGAGCTCCCCTCCAACAGGTTCAAAGTCTCTAGAAAAATCGGCCCTTGGCTCCAGAATCCGGGCTTATAAACCGTATAGCCCCGATAGGTGGTCGACGTCGGCTCCTCCGGCTCTAAGCGAAATGCGGCCATATCCTCATAGCGCAGCAAGCCTTGGTTGGCCTTGCTGAACGTATCGATCTTCCGCGCAATCTCGCCGCGATAAAAATAGTCGCGCACCGCGTCGATGCCGCCCTGCCGCCCCGCCCCGCCCTTTGTTGCCCGCGCCTCCGCCGCCGCCATCGCCCGCAACGTCCGCGCCAAGTCCGGTTGCCGGAAGATCGCACTCGGAATCGGGGTCAAGCCCGGCGGCAGATAAGCCGCCTTCGAGGTCGGCCACATCTCAAAAAACCGCCGCGACCGCGCAATCGAACCAGCCCTCATCTCGTCGAGCGGCGCTCCATCGGCTAGCTCAATGGCCGGCTGGATCACCTCCGCAAACGACTTCGTGCCGTACTCCCGCAGCGCCACCAACCCCGCCTCCACCATCCCCGGCACCAGCGCCGGCATCAGTCCCGCCACCGGCACCATCCCCTTCAGCCCATTCGGCTCCAGGTTCTGAATCTCGCCCGGCAGCATCCGCCGGTTCCGAAACTGTTCCGCCGTCGCCAACTTCGGCATCGTCCCCACCCCGGCGATCGAGACGACCCTGCCTTCCTTCGTTCGAATCAAAATCGGCGCTTCGCCGCCAAAGCCGAAATGCGAATACTCGACGATACTCGCCGCGAACATCGTCGCCACGCCGGCATCCACGGCATTCCCGCCCGCATACGCCAATCGCATCCCGGCGTCCGCCGCGGCATCGGTGCCCGCACCAATCGCCACCTTCGTCCCGCGCGCCGCAAACCGCTGCGGCCGCTCCGGCTGGGGCCGACGTTGCGCCCACACCACACCCACCACCCCGACTACGGCTAGCCCGATCCATATGCGCTTCATCCCAGTGGCCTCACTATAATAGAGATTCCGTCAGCAACCTGGCCGAAACCTTTAGGATACTCATGCGCCGCGTTTTTTGCTTTGCCCTCCTTGTTACTTCTGTCTCCGCTGAGAATAATGGCCAGCTTTGGTGGAAGCACGTTCAGTTCCTCGCCGACGACAAACTCGAAGGCCGCAACACCGGCAGCGAAGGCCATCGCCAAGCCGCCGCCTATGTCGCCGAACAGTTCGAACGCCTCGGTCTCGCCGCCGCCGGAACCCAGGGCTACATGCAGCCCGTGAAGTTCCAAACCCGCCAAATCGACGAGCCCAACTCCAGCCTCGCCCTCCTCCGCGACGGCAAAACGCTCCCCCTCGAACTCGGCAAACAAGCCTACTTCGGCCTCCGGACCAACCCCGCCCCCACCGTCAAAGCGCCCATGATTTTCATCGGCTACGGCCTCCGCGTGCCAGAGATGAAGTACGACGATCTGAAAGGCCTAAAGCTTAAAGGCAAAATTGTCGTCATGCTCTCCGGCGCGCCCAAAGGCTGGCCGGGGCCGCTCTCGGCTCATGTCCAATCCGGCGACGTCCGTTGGGAACCGCTCCGCAAACTCGGAGCCATCGGCCTCATCACCATCCCCCGCGTCCAAACCGTACCCTGGCCCCGCGCCTCCGCCGCTCGCCTCCAACCGTCGATGACCGCCATCGCCGACGAGACCGGCCAACAGGTTTCTCTCACCTTTCATCCCGACCAAGCCGAGATTCTTTTCACCGGCTCCAGGCATACCGCGAAAGAACTCCTTGCTCTCGCCGCCGCCGAACAGCCCCTGCCCAAGTTCGCACTCCAAGGCGAACTCGCCGCCACCATCGCCGTCAAGCGCGGAGAACTCGATAGCCCCAACGTCGTCGCCAAACTCACCGGCTCCCATCCCAAACTTAAAAACGAATTCATCGTCATCAGCGCCCACCTCGACCACCTAGGCAAAATCACCTCCTTCGCCGGCGACGGCATCTTCAATGGAGCTCTCGATAACGCCTCGGGCATTGCCGCCATGCTCGAAGTCGCCCGCCAGTTAAAGGCCGGCAAGCCCCTCGAACGCAGCGTCCTCTTCGTCGCCGTCACCGGAGAAGAAAAAGGCCTCCAAGGTTCCCGCTTCTTCGCCGAGAATCCCACCGTCCCCGCCAAGCAGATCGTCGCCGACTGCAACATGGATATGTTCATGCCGCTCCATCCGTTGAAGTTCCTCACCCTTCTCGGAATCGACGAATCCACCCTCGGCGACACCGCCCGCCTCGTCGCCAAAGAGTTCGATCTCCCTATCCTCCCGGACCCCATCCCCGAACAACGCCGCTTCATCCGCAGCGACCAGTACAGCTTCATCCGCGCCGGCATCCCCTCGCTCGCCTTCAAGTTCGGCTACGAAAAAGGCTCCCCCGAAGAGAAGCTCCAAAGCGAGTGGCTCAAAACCCGCTACCACGCCGTCTCCGACGACCTCCAACAACCCATCGACATCCCCGCCGCCGGCCGATTCACCGAATATCTCACCGCACTCGTCACCCGTGTCGCCAACCAATCACAGCGGCCAACCTGGAAATCTGATAGCTTTTTCAAACGATTCGCCAAATGAACCTGCCACTCACTCCCATCCGTTATCTCTACCGCGCGGCCGATATATTCAACCGCCGCCTCGGCATCGTCTGCGGCGAAAAGCAGTTCACCTACGGCCACTTCGCCGAACGCTGTGAACGCCTCGCCGGCACGCTGCTGTCGCTCGGCCTCGAACCCGGCGACCGCGTCGCCTACCTGAGCTTCAACACCCATCTGCTCCTCGAAGGCTACTACGGCGTCGTCATGGCCGGCGGCATCGTCATGCCTCTCAACGTCCGCCTCACCTCCGGCGAACTCACCGGCATTCTTAACCACTCCGGCGCTCGCATCGTCTTCTACGAGCCAGACTTCGCCTCCCTCGTCGCCGGGCTCGAATGCTCTGCCGTCGAACACTGGATCGCCCTCGACAAGTTCGAAATGAACGCCCCGCCCGCCCCCTGCGACTGGACCAAAATCGACGAAAATCAAATCGCCGAACTCTTCTACACGAGCGGCAGCACCGGCACCCCCAAAGGCGTCAGCCTCACCCATCGAACCCTCTACCTCCACGCGCTTTCCCTCGCCACCACCTTCGACGATGCAACCACCAAAGTCGACCTCCATACCATTCCCCTCTTCCACGCCAACGGCTGGGGAATGCCCCAAGCCTGCGCCATGATGGGCACGAAACAGGTGATGGTTCGCCGCTTCGACCCTGCCGGCGTCCTCGCCCTCATCGCCGAACACAAGGCCACCGACATGTGCCTCGTCCCCACCATGGCCAATGCCCTGCTCAACTGCCCCCAACTCGGCCAGTTCGACACGGGAAGCCTCCGCCACATCATGCTCGGCGGCGCCGCGTCCTCCCCCGAACTCATCGCCCGCCTCGAGGCCGCCTTCCATTGCGAAGCCGCCGCCGGCTACGGACTCACCGAAACGGCCCCTGTCTTAAGCAAAGCCACCACCAAGCCTGGCATCGTCTACACCGATACCGCCGACCGCTATCGTCGCCAAGCCATGACCGGCTGGGCCCTCCCCGGCGTCGAACTCCGCGTCGTCGACCCGCAAGGCCTCGACGTCCCCAAAGACGAAACCTCCATCGGCGAAATCATCACCCGGTCGGACCATGTCATGGCCGGCTACTACAAAGAACCCGCCGCCACCGCCGCCGTCATGAGCGGTGCCTGGTTCCACACCGGCGACATGGCCGTCTGGGACGACGAAGGCTACGTCCTCATCGTCGACCGCAAGAAGGAAATCATTATCAGCGGCGGCGAGAACATCTCGTCGATCGAAGTCGAACGCGCCATCGCCGCCCATCCCGCCGTCCTCGAATGCGCCGTCGTCTCTGCCCCCGATGAAAAATGGGGCGAGGTCCCCGCCGCCGTCATCGTGCGCAAGCCCGGCGTCGAACTCTCCGCCGAAGAACTCCTCACATTTCTTGGTACTCGCCTCGGCCGCTTCAAGCACCCCCGCATCATCGAGTTCCGCGCTGAAGCCCTGCCCAAAACCGGCACCGGCAAAATCCGCAAACTCGAGCTCAAAGACGCCTTCTGGGCCGGCCGCGAAAAACGGGTCCAAGGCTGATGCACTCGTTAACTCTCGATTGCACCCAGGACGAAAAGGACGAACTCCTCGGCCGCCTCTGGGAACTCGATACCGCCGGCGTCACCGAAAACGATCTCACCGCCAGCCGAGTCTCCCTCCGGGCGTTTTTTGACGAACCCTTCGACTCGACGGAATTTGCCGCCTTCGACCCCCAATGGGCCGAAGAGCCCGATACCGACTGGCAAGCTGAATCCGAAGCCGCTTGGCCCGGCCGACCCGTCGGCGAACGGCTGTTCATCGCACCCCCCTGGTGCCAGGAACCGACCCCGCCGGGCCGCGAACGGGTCGTCATCAACCCCGGCGTAGCTTTCGGTACCGGCGCCGATACCACCACCCAGCTCGCCCTCGAAATCCTGGAGCGGACCGTACAACCCGGCGACCGCGTCTTCGACTTCGGCACCGGCTCCGGCATCCTCGCTCTCGCCGCCCTCCGCCTCGGGGCCGCCGCGGTGCACGGCTGCGACATCGACCACGATGCCGTCGTCGCCGCCCGCGCCGACATGCCCGCGGAGATCGGCCTCTTCACCGGCTCTCTCCGGTCCATCGAATCCCATTGGGCCGACGTCATCTTCGCCAACATCAACGCCGAAACCGTTTCCCACAACGCCGAGGAGATGAAGCGGGTGCTCAAGCCCGGCGGTCGGCTGATCGTTGGCGGCATTCCACCCCGCCACGCCGAACGCGTCATCAAAGCGCTCAGCGCCCAGCAATGGACTCTCCGCGAGAGAGTTGACCGTGACATCTGGGTCTGCATGTCATGGCACGATAGAGGACAGGACAAATGAAACGACGCGCTTTTCTCGCCGCTGTAGCGGCCTACCCGGTGGCCAACGCCGCCGCCGCTGGCAAAATCGCCGCCCTGGAATTCTGGCGCTTCGAGGGCCGCTACACCTACGAAGCGGGCACCGCCAACCGCCAGTTTCAAACCAACCCGCTCCACATCTACGACGCGCTCCGCCCCAAGGAATACAAGGAGCAGGGCCGGCCCGCCGGAGAGTCCAAGACTTCCGCCCTGTATTTGAAACTGCGCACCGACTCGGGGCTCGAAGGCCTCTACGGCCCGATCGACGAGGAAGCCGCCGTCGTCGTCCATCGCCAACTCCGCCCGTTCCTCCTCGGCAAGGAGGCTCTCGCCGGCGAGGCGCTCTGGGATCAGCTTTATCGCTCCAACCGCCACTCTCGGTCGAGCCATTTCATGATGGCCATCTCGGCCGTTGATAACGCCTTGTGGGACCTCCGCGGCCGCTACTTCAAAGCCCCGGTTTATAGCTTGCTTGGCGGCCCCACCCGCCCTGCCGTTCAGGTTTATGGCAGTTGCCTCGGCTTCAGCGTCGAGCCGGAATTCCTGAAGAAAAAGTGCGTCCAACTGAAGCAGCAAGGGTTCATGCACCAGAAATGGTTCATGCCCTACGGCCCCGGCGACGGTGCGGTTGGCATGGAGAAGAACGTCGCTATCGTTCGCAATCTCCGCGAAGCGATGGGCTACGACGTCGATATCATGTTCGACGCGTTCATGGGCTGGGATCTCAATTATGCTCTCCAGTGGGCTAAGCAGGTCGAGCAGTATCGACCCCGTTGGATCGAAGAGGCGTTCACCCCGGACAAGCTCGAAAGCTTCGCCGCCCTCCGCCGCGCGACGTCCGTGCCGGTCGCCACCGGAGAGCACTTCTACGGCCGTTGGGAGACCAAGCGCTACCTTGATGCCCAAGCGATCACGGTGGTCCAAGCGGACCCGGAATGGTGTGGCGGCGTCAGCGAACTCGTCAAAATCTGCCACATCGCCAGCGCGTACGACGCCCACGTCATTCCCCACGGCCACGGCGTCCATGCGGCAATGCACGTGGTGGCCAGCCAAAGCCCCATGACCTGCCCGCTGGTCGAATACCTCATTCCCAAAATGAGCACTTACCACCACTTTGAAAAGTGGAACCCTAACCCGGTCAACGGCAAAATCACCCTCCCCGAAACTCCGGGCTTCGGCATTATCATTGACGACGCCAAAGTAGAAAAACGAACCCAAGTCATCTGGTAGATTAACGGACCCGTCATCGCCACGCGCCGTTGTCCAAACGATCGAGTGAGGCATCCCGCATCACTTTAGGTTGAGTCACGCATCAAGATGAGAGGATCAAGTAATGCGAACAACCGTGGCGATTTCCGACCCCCTGCTGGAGAACACCAAACAATACGCCAAACAGCGCGGCACCACCGTCAGTAACGTCATAGAAGACGCCTTGCGTCTTCTCCTCTCTCAAGCATCCGCTGCCCCTGCCCGGCCTTTTAAACTACACACCGTCAAGGGCCGGCTGGTTGATCCGAACCGTAATCTGAACCGCATTTCGGAACTCCTCTCACAAGACGACGAAGGCGACTACCGCGCGGACCGGTAGCAACCATGTAGATGCGCGATGTCAACGATCTGTGCCCACCGGCTGGCTCACCGCGCTCTGCACCAGCTCCGAACCATTCGCCCTCTCGGAGCTCGTCCTGCATGGCTTCGTGCGGGTCGCCACCAACCCCAAAATCTTTGATCCGCCGTCCACCTCCGCAGACGCCTTCCGGTTCATCGACGCCCTGCTGGCTCAACCCGGCTGTGTCTCTATCCGCCCTGGTCCCCGCCATTGGGCCATCTTCCGTCGCCTCTGTGAAGATCCACGCGTCCGCGGGAATCTGGTCGCCGACGCCGCCCATGCGGCCTTAGCCATTGAAAGCGGCTGCGTGTGGGTCACCGCGGACACCGATTTCGCCCGCTTCGCCCCCGCCCTTCGCTGGCTCCATCTATAAGAGTCACCTGGTAAGCGTCAACGAAATCGAGTTAATGCAATACCGCAATCCCGTCGGCGGCGGCCCATCGTCAAACACGTGCCCCAAGTGCCCATCGCACCGCACGCAATGCACTTCAACACGGTCCCCATCCGCCCGTTTCGCCACGTTCTGCGGAGCCGCCGGCTGCCAAAAACTCGGCCACCCCGTCCCCGAATCAAACTTATGCTCGCCGGAAAACACGGCCGTCCCGCAACCCGCGCAGTAAAACGTCCCAGTGCCCTCATACTTGTCGTACTCCCCCGTAAAAGGCTGCTCCGTCCCCGCCTCCCGCATCACCCAGTATCGCGTCGGCTTCATCACCTGCCGCCACTCCGCCGGGCTCCTCACCATCTTCTCCACCGTCACCATCCCCTTCTCCATGTCGACGATGCGCAACATCTCCGACTCCGGCGTCACCACCTCCCGCTTCGCGCACGAAGCCAGCGGCAGCACCACCCACCATCGCCGCGTCACTGGAAAAACTTCTCCACCGGCACAATCCGCACCTGCGCCGGCTGCAACCCCAACTTCCGCGTCGACACCACCTTGTCCTCCTCCAAAATGTCCGCCAGCTTCGGACTGTTATAGCTCATCGGCGACGGCCCATCCCCCAGCAACTGCTTCTGCAAGCCCTCGGCGTCCTCCGCCACGGCCACAATCTCCAGCCGATCCTTCCGCAAATGCTTCTTCACCGCCCGGTTCACATCCTCCACCGTCAGCCCCGCAATCGCCTTCTTCACGGTCTCCGTATACTCGCCTATCCCGTAAAACTGGCTATCGATCCGGTAGCCCAGCTCATTCGCCTTCGTCTTCAGCAGCAAATTCACATTCCGGCTCAAAAAGCTCCGCGTGTCTTCAAAATCGCTCTCCGTCAACCCCTTATCGAGCAACCGATCCAATTCATGCAGCGCCAACCGTAAAGCAAAATGAGCCGTCTTCGGCTCCACCGGTCGAATCCACATTTGGAAAATCTGCTGCCGGCGAGCCAGATTCGGGTCCGGCTCAAACTGGTCCATCCCCCGCGGAAAATACTCGATATAGCTATAGTCCCCGTAGTTCAAGCCCCGAATCTCCCGCATACGCTGATACAAATTTCCCGCGCTGGACCGATGCGGCCCGAACCAGGTATTGGCCACGAGCAACGCCGCAAAATCAGGATGACTCCGCGTCACCGCAATCGGAAACCCCAACGAATAAGCCACCGCCAAAGTCGGCTTCTTCACTATCGTCACCCGCGTCTGCGCAATCGGCTTGGGCACCGCCCGCTTCACTGCCGCTGCCTTCCCCACCGGCAACTGCCCAAAATCCTTCTTCACCCGTTCGACAAACCCCTCCGGGTACTTGCCCGCAATCGCAATCGTCAAATTCGCCTGCGTCAAATGCTGCTTATAAAAAAGCCGCAAATCCGCCAGCGTCAATTTCTCCAGCGACGAAACCCGTCCCACCGGATGCGCCGTCCCCTGCAACAGGTTGTACAGCACCTCCTTCCCCAACTCCTCATCGTTGTTCTGCCGCAGCGAAACCCGCAAAAACGTCAACTGATCATCGCGTAACCGTTTCAAATCCTCAGCCCGCCAACCCGGCTGCAACAGCATCTCCCGCAGCGTCGCGTAGTACCCTTCCAGTTTGTCCAAATGCGTCATCCCGACAATCGTCAACATCTCCTGATCGGTCTGATCGCCCACCACCGCCGCCATCGGGTACATCTTCTCCAGAATCTGGCTATAGCTCGTCTGCTGCGATCCGCCCCGCGCCAGCATCGCCGCCGTCAACGCCGCCACACCCTCCTTCCCCGCCGGATCGTTCAAGCTCCCACAGCGGAAAACGAACCGAAAATTGATGATCGGCGACTGCCCCGGCAACGCCACCACCTCCATCGCCTGTAAGGCAACGGCCGAAAGCAATAAAGCTAGAACTCTCACTTGGTCTCCTTCTTCTGCGCCAGGGTCACCACGGTCCGACCCTCCGCCACAAAGTACTTCCGCGCCACCTCCCGCAGATCCTCCGGCGTCAACGAAGCGTAAAGATCGTAAACCTGATTCATCGTCTCCGGCGTTCGCGTCAACGCAATGACGCTCGCTAAATTCGCCGCAATCGCCTCGCTATTGTCCAGCCCCAGCGCAAAGCTGTAACGAAGATTGCTCTTCACCGCTTCCAACCGCTTGGCGTCCACCAGCGTGTCTTTGAAGCCGTTCAAGGTCGAAACAATCGCCTCCTGTACAACCGGCACGTCTGCGTCTTTCTTCACCCGCGCATACACCAGGAACAAATACGGGTCCGCATGATTCTCATACCCGCCGGCCAAAACGTCGTTCTTCTGCTCGTCAATCACCAGCTTCTTGTACAACGGCGAAGTCCGCCCCAGCGCCAGCGACGCGATCAGGTCCAGCGCCGCCGCATCCCGCATATTCTCCGTAAACGCGGGCGTCTTGTAGCCGATCATCATCCACGGCAGCGTCGCCGTCGGCCAATCCACATGCGCCTTCCGCTCAGCCGTCTGCACCGGTTCCACCGGAATCACCGGCTTCACCGCCCCGCTCTTCCACGGCCCCCAATATTTCGCCGTCAACGCCCGAACCGCCTTCTGGTCCACATCGCCCACCACCACCAGCGTCACATTCTCCGGCCGGTAGAACCGCCCAAAAAACTCCTTCGAATACGCATACTGGTTCGGCATCGCCTTGATGTCCGCCACAAATCCCATCGTTGTATGCCGATACGTATGCCGCTCAAACGCCGTCTCCCGCAGCTTCTCGTGCAGTTGATTCACCGGCTCCGAACTGTTCTTGTTGTACTCCCCATTCACCGCCAACGCCTCGGTCCGAAAAGCACTCTCGGAATACTCCAAATTCTGAAACCGATCCGCCTCCAACTCCAAAATCGACTCCAGCGCCTCCTTCGCAAACGTCGCGTGATACACCGTCAAATCGTCACCCGTATACGCGTTCGTCGCCGCCCCCGCCGCCTTCATCACCGCCTCCCACTTCTGCGGCGGATACTTCGCCGTCCCCCGGAACATGCAGTGCTCGAAGAAGTGGGCAAACCCCGATTTCCCCGGCTCCACCTCGTGCCGAGATCCGACGCTCACGACGATATAAACCGAAACGATGTTAGGAAAGTCCGTCGGAATCGTCACCAGCCGCATCCCGTTCGGCAGATCATGCTGATCGTAGCCGTAAGGAAATATCTTCGACGGCGCCGCCGTCAAACTCATCGCCACCAAAAACAAACTTAAGAAATAACGCATGGAAAAGCTCCCCGAACCCGTTCTAATTTCTCGCCCAAAGCCAGCAACAACTCTTCGCTGTAAGGCCTGCCCACAAGCTGCACGCCAATCGGCAAACCGC
Source organism: Bryobacterales bacterium (assembly GCA_038220855.1). Classification (GTDB taxonomy): domain Bacteria; phylum Acidobacteriota; class Terriglobia; order Bryobacterales; family Bryobacteraceae. The sequence continues at coordinate 10,977 of JBBRIO010000111.1, forward strand.
CCGCGGTCAACCGCATCGGCACCGTCAAGCCGGGCATACCAAAAAGATTAAAGGGCGTCAGGCACGACATGGCATCGAGCAAACTCACCCCATTCCAGTTTCGCTCACGCGGTAGAAACGCCGCCACCGCGCAACTCGGCAACACCAACACCGGCGTCTCTTCCATCTGCTGCAACAGCGCCACCCGCAGCTTATCCCGCACCGCAAACTGCTTCACCACCTCGACGCCGCTCGGTTGCGCCGGAGCATCCTGCAAAAGCTCCCTCCCCGTCCAATGCGCCAGCGTCGGGTCCGTCGCGATGATCTCCCGCTTCAACGGATCGCTCAAAACGTTAAAGAAAAAACCCCACCCCCGGTGCGCCCGCCCAAACCCCGCAAACACAAACGGCTCCGCCCCGCCCAACATCGCCGCCGCCTCCAACACCGCCGCCCGAATCTCCGGCGCCATCGGAAACTGCTC
>JBBRIO010000112.1:0-11333 GCA_038220855.1 Bryobacterales bacterium
CCGGGTTGCGGAAAGACCTTGCTGGGGAAGGCGGTCGTCAAGCTGCTCGCCGCGCTGTATCGGCGGAAGGCGGACGACGGAGGTTTCCAATATGTAAAGGGCCATCAACTTCTCGACCAGTACGTCGGCAACTCGGAAAAGGGCGTGAAGGAGCTTTTCGACCGGGCGAAGCGATGGCGCGAGGACCGGGGCTACCCGGCCGTGTTGTTCTTCGATGAAGCCGATGCGCTGTTCAAACGGCGGCCGCAGGGAGATTCGAGCTTTACGCTCGTGCCGGCGCTGCTGGCCGAGATGGACGGCATGGACGAGAGCGGGGCGTTTCTGATTTTGGCGACCACCCGACCCGGCCGGACGAAAGCGCTTGCCAACGGATCTTTGCGATTCACTTGGAAGGCGTTTTTCTCGCCGGGGGGTTGACGCTGGAGGACATCAGCGGGGCGGCGGCGCGGGAGCTTTTTTCCGTGGCGCATCACTTGTACGACGTCGATTGGGAAGACGGTTCGGTCGGCGCTTTCCTGCTCAAGGACTTGGCGAGCGGGGCGCTGATCCAGAATATTGTCGACCGGGCGACGGCGAACAAGATGGAGCATTGCATCGAGAACGAGGTGAAAGAGGGGCTCGATCCCGCCGATTTGTCGCGGGCGATTGACGAGGTGCAAGCCGAGCAGTTGCTGTCGAATCACCCGGAAGAGGTGGCGGAGTTTGCCGAGGGGAAGCGGCAGCGCATCGCCGATGTGCGGAAGGCGAGCGTATGATGGGGAATCCATGTCGAAGATAATGATGGTGGCGAGTGAAGTGGCGCCCTTCATCAAGACCGGTGGTCTTGCGGATGTAATGGGCTCGCTGCCAGCGGCGCTCGCGCGGGTGGGTGAGTCGGTTACGGTGGTAATGCCGCGATACCGGGGCGTCGATGCGCCGGACTTCTATCGGCTTCGCGAGGACCTGCCGGTGTGGCTCAACGGCTTCCGGCATCGCACGGACATCGACGCTTGCGACCGCGACGGCGTTCGCTATTTGTTCGTCGATGCGCCGTGGTTTTATAACCGCGACGGCGTTTATTCCTCCGGCGGCAAGGATTGGGGCGACAACCACATCCGCTACGCCGTGCTGTGCCTGACGGCGCTGGCGATTGCGCGTGAGATCGACTCGCCGGACATTTTCCATGTGCATGATTGGCAGGCGGCGCTGCTGCCGGTTTACCAGAAAAGCTGGTTCCGCGGCGATCCGCGTTTAATGCGGGCGCGGACGCTGTTAACGATCCACAACCTGGGCTATCAGGGTCAGTTCGGACCGAGGGCGATGGGTGAGTTGGGGCTGGAACAGCGACTGTTCAACGCCGACGAAATGGAGTTTCATGGGCAAGTGAACTTGCTGAAGGGGGGACTCGTGGCAAGCGACTGGCTGACCACCGTGAGCCCGGCTTATGGGCGTGAAATTCAGACGCCGGAATATGGTTTCGGGTTGGATGGGTTGCTGCGCTCGCGGAGCGGGAGCTTGACCGGTATTTTGAACGGCGTCGACTATCGCGACTGGAACCCGGCGACAGACCGGTTTTTGCCCGCGAATTATTCGCCCGAAGACCTCAGCGGGAAGTTGGCTTGCAAGCGGGATTTGATCGAGTATTTTGGCCTGCCGCCAGAGGCGATGGACCGGCCCTTGATCGGCATCGTTTCGCGATTTGCCGAGCAGAAAGGGTTCGACTTGATCGAGCACATTGCCGGTGCGCTGGCCGACGAACCGATGACGTTGATTGCGCTCGGTTCGGGAAGTCCTCACTGGGAGAACATGTTTCGGAATCTGACTACTTGGCGCCCGGACAAGTTCGCCAATTGGATCGGTTTTTCGAACGAGATGGCTCATCGGATTGAAGCTGGCGCCGATATGTTTCTTATGCCGAGCCGCTATGAGCCGTGCGGACTGAACCAGATTTACAGCCTGAAGTACGGCACCCCTCCGATCGTCCGCGCGACGGGCGGGTTGGATGATACGATCGATGAAGGCACCGGATTCAAGTTTTACGACTATTCGCCCGAAGCTTTACTGGAGACGGTAAGGTACGCGATTCGAACTTGGTTTGATCGGGATGGCTGGCAGGATCGAATGAAGCGCGGCATGGCGAAAGATTTTTCCTGGGATCAGTCGGCAAAGGCGTACCAGGATCTTTATTCGCATTTATTGACGCGTTGAATCTTTTCCCGGGTCGAAACATCAATAGGATTGGAGATTAGCAATGGCAGGACTTAACACACTAACGCTCACCGACGGTGCATGGGACACCGAGGTGCTGAATTCTGACAAACCGGTTCTCGTAGATTTTTGGGCCGAATGGTGTGGCCCGTGCCGGATGTTGGCCCCGACGATCGACGCGGTGGCGACGGACTACGAAGGTCGTGTGACCGTCGGCAAACTGAACGTCGATGAGAACGGCAACGCGACCATGCGTTACGGGATCCGCGGGATTCCGGCTCTGATCCTATTCAAGGGCGGGCAAGTAGTAGCGCAGAAAGTGGGCGCTGTCTCGAAGGGCGAGATCGCCAAGATGCTCGACGAGCACCTCTAAATTTCTTCCGCAAGTAGAGCGAAACGGCCCCGGTTGGAACTAGTCCAAAACTATTCCATCCGGGGCCGTTTTGTGTCTATTCGAAGTGGCTGGTGACGGCACCCTTGGCGGCCGAACCGACCAGAGCGATGTACTTGGCGAACACGCCGGTTTTATACTTCCACTCGGGTTTGGTCCAATTGGCGAACCGGGCTTCGATGGTTTCGGGGGACAGATCGAGCTCAATGCTCGATTTTTCGAGATCGATCGAGATCATGTCGCCATCCTCAACGACCGCTATCGGCCCGCGGTCAAAAGCTTCCGGCGCGATGTGGCCGATCATGAAACCACGAGTGGCTCCGCTAAAACGACCGTCGGTGAGCAGCACGACGTCGTCTCCGAGTCCGGCTCCGACAATGGCGCCGGTGACGCCGAGCATTTCTCGCATACCCGGGCCGCCCTTGGGTCCTTCGTAGCGGATGACGACCACGTCGCCGGCGACCACCTTGCCCGCCTGCACGGCCGTCATCGCGTCCTCCTCGCGGTTAAAGCAGCGCGCGGGGCCGCGATGGCGTTTCTTGTCGATGCCGGTAACCTTGAGCACGGAACCTTCAGGAGCAAGGGTGCCCTTCAAAATCAGCAAGCCGCCCGTTTTCTTGATCGGGGCGTCGAGCGGCCGGATCACCTGCTGGCCCGGGGTTTCGCGGACGGCGAGGAGTTCTTCGTTGATCGTCTTACCGGTGACGGTCATGGCCGTGCCGTCGGCGTAGCCGCCATCTACGAGGCGTTTGGCGATCACGGGGATGCCGCCCGCGGCGTCGACGTCCGCCGCAAAATATTTGCCCGCCGGTTTGATGTCGAGGTACAGTGGCGTGCGCTGGCTGATCGTTTGGAAGTCGTCGATTTCGAGTTCGACGCCGGCCTCCTTGGCCATCGCCAGGAGGTGGAGGACGGCATTGGTGGATCCACCGCTGGCGGCCACCGAGGCGATCGCGTTTTCAAAGGCAACGCGGGTGCAGATGTCGCGGGGCTTGAGATCGTTCTTGACGGCATCCATGACAACCTTGCCGCAGTAGATCGAGACCGCGTCCTTTCGCGGGTCGACTTGAGGAACGCTCGCCGTGAACATCGGCGCGAGGCCAATGATTTCCATGATGGTCGCCATCGTGTTCGCCGTGAACTGGCCGCCGCAGGCACCGGCACCCGGACAGGCGTGGTCTTCAATCGCCTTCAGCTCTTCGTCGGTGATGCGACCGGCGGCGTTGGCGCCCACCGCTTCGAACACGTCTTGAATCGAGAGTAGACGGTCGCCGAGCTTGCCCGGCATAATGGATCCGCCGTAGAGCACGACGCTGGGAATATTCAAACGAAGCAGGCCCATGGCCGCGCCGGGGATCGTCTTGTCGCATGCGACGAGAGCGACCATGCCGTCGAACATATGCCCGCGGCCCATGAGTTCAATCGAGTCGGCGATGAGGTCGCGGCTGACGAGAGAAGCTTTCATGCCTTCGGTTCCCATCGTGATGCCGTCGCTGATGGCGATGGTGTTGAACTCCATAGGCGTACCGCCGGCGGCGCGGACGCCTTCCTTAACTTTTTCGGCCAGGGCGCGCAAATTGTAGTTGCACGGCATGGTCTCGATCCAGGTGTTGGCAATCCCGATGATCGGCTTCCGCAAATCCTCATCGGTGAAGCCGATGGCCTTCAGCATGGAACGGGCAGGCGCGCGATCGCGGCCTTGAGTGATGGTATAGCTACGCAGTGGCATATGACGAAACTATTCTATCGGGTTCGTGCGATACAATGCCCGCCATGATGCGCTTTTCGATATTGCTGCTGGTTGGCGCGGCCCTGCTGCCGGCCCAACAGAAAAAGATCCTGGTGATGGGCGATGCCGAAGTGGCTCGCGAGGTGCAGAGCGCCTCGGATAAGGTTCGGGTAGTGATGGTGACCCGGGAGACCATGGCGAAAGAGATTGTCGATGCCGACGCGTTGATCGGGAGTCCCCGTCCGGAAGACATTCGCGCCGGCAAACAATTGAAGTGGGTTCAGGTGATGAGCGCGGGCGTAGAGACCGCACTGCATCTTTCGGGCGGCAACGACCTGAAGAATTCGAGCATCATCCTGACGAACAACCAAATTGTGCAGGGCCCGGAAATTGCGGACCATGCGCTGGCGATGCTGCTGGCGTTGACGCGCGGCATCTATAAGTTTGTGGGCGACCGCACGACGGAGACGTGGCAGCCTCGGCCCTACCCCGGCATTGAACTGCGCGGGCGAACGGCGGTGGTCATCGGCTGCGGTGGGATCGGCCAGCAGATTTCGCTGCGGAGTTGGGCGTTCGGCATGACGGTGATTTGCGTCGATCCGGAGGATCTGCCGTTCTCGCCGTTCATCTCGAAAGTGGTGAAGCCGGATCAATTGGACGAGGTTGTGCCGCAGGCGGACGTCGTTTTCATCTCCGCGCCGCACACCGAAAAGAGCCACAAAATGATGGGCCCGAAGCAGTTTGAAATGATGAAGAAGGATAGCTACTTCATTGCGGTAAGCCGCGGCGGAATCTATGACATGGGTGGCTTGGTGAAGGCGCTCGACAGCAAGCGCATCGCGGGTGCCGGTGTGGATGTGACGGATCCAGAACCGCTCCCGGCCGGCCATTCGCTGTGGAAGTTCCAGAACGCAATCATCACGCCGCACATTGCGGGCCGTAGCGATAAGGACCGTGCGCGCATGGTGGGCACGATCAAAGAGAACGTCCAGCGGTTTGTGGACGGTCGCCCGATGATCAACGTAGTGGACAAACAGAAAGGGTATTGACGAACCTAGAGGGATGACACCTCCTCGGGTAACTGTGCTCGGTGCCGGCAATATGGGTGCCGCGCTCATCGGCGGCATGTTGAAGGCCGGGGTCGTCGCTGCGGAGAACATCACCGCGACGACCCGCTCCGAGGCTTCGGCCGCGAAGCTGGCGGACCGCTTTTCGATCGTCGCGACGGCCGGCGGCAATCGCGACGCGGCCCGCATGGCCGATATCGTTATTCTGGCGGTGAAGCCGACGAGCATCGCGAAAGTGATTCACGAAATCCGCGACGGGCTGCGGGAGAATCAGATACTGATTTCGCTCGCGGCGTCGTTACCCTTGGCCGTTATCGAGTCCGAAGTGCGGCTGTTGATGCCGGTGTTTCGCGCAATGCCGAACATTCCAGTGGTGCTCGAAGAGGGTGCGATTGGCATTTGCCACAACGCGATTGCGACGCGTGCGCAGCGGGATCTGGTGGAAAGTCTGTTTCGGGCCGTCGGCGTTGTCGCTTGGGTGGAAGATGAACAGATGGACGCTGTGACGGCGCTCTCTGGTTCTGGCCCGGCTTACGTCTACATCTTCATCGAAGCGATGATCGCGGCGGGGCTGAAGATGGGCCTTTCCCGCGACGTTTCCGCCCGATTGGCTGAGCAGACGGTGTTGGGGGCGGCTAAACACGTTCGCGACTCCGGGCTCCATCCGGCCATCCTGCGAGATCAGGTGATCACTCCTGGCGGTGTGACCATTGCGGCGATCCATGAACTCGAGCGCCACGGGCTGCGGAGCATGTTGATTTCCGCGATTGAAACCGCTACCCTCCATAGCCGTCAGCGCACGAACGCGCTGCTCGATCAAATCAATCTTCCAAACTCATGAACCACCATATTCTGTCGATTCACGCCCATCCAGATGATGCCGAAATCCTGGCCGGCGGCACTCTAACGCTGCTGGCCGAAGCCGGGCATCAGGTGACGATTGTGACCATGACACCGGGCGATTGCGGTTCCCTGGAATACGGCCCCGACGAAATCGCGGTGATGCGCCGGGCTGAAGCGGCCGCGGCCGCGGCGCAGATCGGCGCAGCGTATGAGTGCGCCGACTTTCGCGATATGGCGATCTTCAACGACGACGCGAGTCGACGTCGCGTGACCGAGGTCTTGCGCCGGTTACAGCCGACCATAGTATTGACTTCTTCGCCGACCGACTACCACTGCGATCACGAAGCAACCAGCATCCTCGTTAGAGACGCGTGTTTCGCCGTTTCGTGCCCGAACTATCAGACCGGGTCGGCCGCTCCGCTTTCGGCGATTCCGCATCTGTACTTTATGGATTCGATTGAAGGACGGGACCGCGATGGACGGCCGGTCAGCGCCGATTTTGCCGTGGATATAGAAACGGTTTTTGGACGTAAGCGCGAGATGTTGGCCGCCCATGCCAGTCAGCGGGACTGGCTGCAAAAACAGCACGGCATGGACGATTACCTTCGGTCGATGGAGGAGTGGACGCGGGCCCGTGGCCAGCACTATTCAGTGCCGTACGGCGAGGGTTTTCGGCAGTACAAGCACCATCCTTACCCGACCTCGCCGTTGTTGCAAGAGTTGGTAGGGCCGCTGCTACTGCGCTAGCACGACAGCGTTGACGATCTTTTTCAGCAGTACCGTTCCCTCGTGCAACGTGGTGACTTTGATTCGCTCGTCGTTGCCGTGCGCACGGGATTCGGCGCCGTTTCTCAGGAAAACCGGCACACCATAGACGGCCATGCCTTTGGCGCGGAGAAAGGAACCATCGGTCGCCCCGCGCGACATGTATGGAATCGTCACAGTTTTGCCGGTTTCCTGGCCAAAGACCCGCTCCATCGTTTTGTACAGATCTGTCGTCAGGCCGGACGGTTCGGTAGCGGGCATCTCCTGGCCGGGCTCGGGCATCACTTCGATGGCCGGGTCGTTGATCAGCCTCCGGAAGCGGGCGTAGACTTCTTCCTTCGTCTCGTTCGGAAGGCGGCGGACGTCGAGCTGCGCTTCGGCCTGGTTGGGGATGACGTTCACCTTCATGCCCGCGCGGAGCATGGTGGGGGAGACGGTCGTGCGGAGTGCGGCGTCCAGTTCCATATCCCGGTCGCCGATCGAGTTGGCGGTTCGTTCCTGCGTTTTCGGATCTTCGAGCGCGGCGAGTTGCGAGCGGAGCCAAGCGTACTCGCTGAGCTTGGCCATCTCGCGGAAGTAACGGCGGGTGGTCGTGTTTAGACTGACGGGCTGATAGGCGCGGACGAGTTTCGAAATCGCCTCGGAAAGGTGGGCGACGGCGTTATCCTTGCGGGGCAGGGAACCGTGGCCGGCCGAACCACGGGCGATGAGGATGATCCGCGTCGGGATCTTCTCGGACGTCTGAACCTGAAAGACCCGAGTAGCGTCGGTGGTCAAAATCTGCGTTCCGCCTTCGTTCAAGGCGTACTCGGCGTCGATCTTCTCCCAGGCGTTCCGAATGAGCCATTGGATGCCGGTGGAGCCAGCCTCTTCGTCGGCTTCGCTGAGCAGAATCACGTCGCGATTGAGCTTGGCGCCGGAGAGCTTAAGTCCTACGAAAATCGCCATTTCGGCGGCCAGAAGGCCCTTCGTATCCACCGCGCCGCGGCCATAAATAAAGCCGTCCTTCCGCAGCGCCTCGAACGCCGGAACGGTCCAGAGCTTGGGTTCAATCGGCACGACGTCGCTATGCGCCATCATCAGCAGCGGCCGCTTCTGCGACCCGCCCGTCAGTCGGCAAATGACGTTCAGCCGCTTCGGGTCCGGTCCGAGCAGTTCGCAAGGGATGCCGTGCTGTTTCATCTCCTTGGCGACGTACTCCGCCACGAGCGTTTCGTTGCCCGGCAGGTTCGAAGTATCGAGCCGAAGCAGATCGACCAGGTACTTTTCGGCCCGCGCCGAAAGCGGATCTTGCGCCCACGCGTCGACGCCAAGCAAAATCGAGAGCAGAACAGTGCGCATCCCAGCTATCCTAAAGCATTCCATGCGTATTGCTGTATTGCTCTGTTGTGGTGCCTTGTTCGCCCAGGAGCCTGAAAAACGAACTGTTGTTGTTACCGGCTCCTACCAAGCCATTCCTCTTGAAGAAGCGGACCGTTCCGTCAAAGCGATTCCCGCCCGGGAGCTAGCGCCGCTGGCTGGGTCGGTCGGCGATCTGCTGAATCTCGACGCCTCGGTCGATCTTCGCGAGCGGGCTCCGGGGGCTACTAATAGCGGTCTTTCGATTCGCGGTGGCAGCTTCGGCCAGTCGCTAATCCTCTGGAACGGGCTACGGCTTAGCAGCGTGCATACCTCGAACCTCAGCATGGATCTGCCGATTCCGCTCGAGTCGATTGAACAGATCGAAATTCTCAAGGGCTCCGGCTCGACGCTTTACGGCTCCGATGCCACCGCCGGCGTGTTGAACGTGATCTCGAAGCCGCCCGCCCTCAGCGAGGTTCGCTTTCGCAGCGGCTTCGGCAACTGGGGAACGCAGCAGCAGCACGCCTCGGCAGCCTATGTGTCGAAGCTGTTTTCGCAGCACTTCACGATGGCCCGGGACTTCTCCCGCGGGTTCATGGCCAACCGCGACTACCGCAACCTTTCGGTTGCTTCGCAGACCCAGTACCGGCAGACGGAGGTAACGCTGGCTCTCAACGATCGGCCTTACGGTGCCGAGCAGTTCTACGGCAACTTCAACTCGTGGGAACGGACCAAAGGCTGGTTTGCCGGCGTGAAGCAGGGGCTCGGCAAGAAGACGGATCTGCTCTTCGCTTACCGTCGGAACACCGACCTATTCGTGCTCTACCGGGACCGGCCACAGGTGTTCACCAATCGCCACATCGTCGAAACCTGGCAGGGTAGCTTACGGCGGACTGACGAACTTCCGTGGAACGCTCGTCTGCACTACGGCGCAGAATTTCTTGGCGATAAGATCGTTTCGAACAACCTGGGGCAGCATTCCCGGGCGCGCTCGGCGGTCTATGCGGCCTTTGATATTCGCGCGCTCAAACGATTCTCGCTGACGATCGGCCTTCGCGACGAGATCTATCGAAATCTACAACACCAGTTCAATCCTTCGGCCGGTGTCGGCTATTGGTTAACCCCTCGCGCCAAGCTGCGAGCCTCGGCGAGCCGTGCCTTCCGTTTGCCCACCTACACCGATCTGTACTATCGCGATCCGGGCAATGTCGGCAATCCGCTCTTGCGGCCGGAGCATGCCTCGACCTATGAGGGCGGCTTGGACCTTTCGCTGCCCAAGGAGTCGAAGCTGTCGTTAACTGTTTTTCAACGCCGCGAAAAGGACGGCATCGATTTCGTTCGCCGTTCGTCGGCGGATATCTGGCGGGCCACCAATTTTCAGGCGCTGAACTTCACCGGCTTCGAATCGCAATTTGTGGTGGTGGGCGCCAGGAAGCACCGTATCGAACTTTCCTATACCGGGCTCAACGGCGCGCAAACCGTGCTGGCGGGCCAGCAGTCGAAGTACGTTTTCAACTACCCGCGCCACTCGGGCGTGGCCACCTGGCAGGCGGCTTGGAACAACGGCTTGTTCGCCCGGACTCGGATCGGTGCCATTGAGCGCTTCGGACGGTCGCCTTACGCGGTCTGGGATACGTTCTTTTCCTACCAAAAAGGCCGCGTCCGCCCGTACCTCCAACTCTCGAACATCACGTCCACTCGATATGAAGAGTTGATCGGCGTTCGCATGCCCGGTCGCAGTTTCGTCGGGGGGCTTGAACTCGTCCTCTACCGACCGCGATAGACTAAACGAGGAACCGCAAATTGCTTCGTCACTTCCGCCATCTTGTTCTACTGGGGAGTATCGCCCTCGCCCGCGCCGCCGAGCCGGGCCAACTCGACGCCAACCTGTCGATGTTTACGGTGATGTGCGCACTCCACGCCGGGGGCTACGACGCCGAAATTGACTCGCCGAACAACCATCCGATCCGGGCTGCCGTCGTTAAGAATCTCGCCAGCCGCGACTTGAAAACCGCCGCCGAGATTCGAGAGTGGTTAGAAAATCGCAAGCTCGGTCCGAAGAATCTCGATCTCAATCGCTTCATTTCGTTCGCGCTATCCGTGCAAGGGCCGCCGAATTTCGGCTACAAGTTCGCTTCCCACGAAATGCCGCCCGATGTCGTTCCGCTCGCTGGCTTCGAACGGCTGTTGAGCCGGTTCTACGCCGAAGCGCAGATTGAAGACTTGTACAAGCAGGCCCAGCCGGCTATCGACAAGATGCTAGAGCGATATCAGGAGCCGGTCGTGCAGGCGATTGGCCAAGTCAACGGCTACCTGCGCAACCCGACGAGCGGCTACGCCGGCCGGCGTTTCTTCGTCTTTCTCGAACTATTAGGCCCACCGAATCACATTCAGACGCGCGCCTACAAAGACGACTACTTCCTCGTGCTGACTCCGTCGCCGGAGGTCCAGACCGACTATATTCGCTACGCCTATTTGCAATACTTGCTCGACCCGCTCAGCTTCAAGTTCGCCGCGAATCTCGAAAAGAAGAAGCCGCTGATCGACTTGGCTCAAGCGGCTCCGGCGCTGGAAGAATACTACAAAGAGGACTTCTCGCTGTTGGCCACCGCCAGCCTGATCCGCGCCATCGAAGCCCGTCTCGATAAGAAAAAAGACCCGGCCCAGGCCTTGCGCGAAGGCTTTATTCTCACGCCGTACTTCACCGAAGCGCTGGCGAAGTATGAAACGCAGGAAGCGTCCATGCGACTCTACTATCGAGAGATGATCGACGCGATCGATTTGAAAAAAGAGGATAAGCGGCTGATGACCGTCGACTTCACTAAAGAACGGCCGAAGCGGGCGATCAAGGTGGCCCCGAAGGAAGTGAAGGTGGAGTTGACCGGCGCGGTCAGGACGCTCGACGACGGCGAGCAGCTTTACCGCGCGGCTAAGCTCGAACCCGCTCGGGCCGCGTTTCTGAAAGCGTTGCAGGAGACCCCGGACCGTCCTTTACACGCCAAGGCCTATT
>JBBRIO010000113.1:0-11299 GCA_038220855.1 Bryobacterales bacterium
GCAACTCCATCAGCCGCTCCGCCGCCGCCACTTCCACCGCGTCTAAATCCCGTTGCGCAACGGTTAACTCTGCCCCTAGGTCCACCACTGTTTGACGAAGATGCGCCCCCTTACGGCGCTCCTGAATCAACAGTCGATTGCCATGTGACAGCGCTTCCAACCGTTCCCCCGCAGCGGTATCAAAAACCCCGAAACGCTGACTGCTCACGGTTACCCGGCTGATCAGCCGGGCCGCTTCCTCACGCAAATCCTCTGATTTGGCTTGGTCACCCGCCAGCAAATAATTCACGCACCGCAGCGCCTCCAGACGTTCAGCTGACGCTGTTGCCGCGAAATTCGACCAAACAAAGCGAATTCTCCGCGAAAAGTCCGAAACGTCTCCCCGCAGCAGGTCAAGTTCTTGGTTGAGCAAGTGAATCCGACGTTGCTCCTCCACAATTGGGCGGGCATTCAAAACGCCATCTTCCAAATCATCGGCCCGCAGCGCTTCCAAACGGACCCTTGCCGATTCCAAGCTCCGTTGACGATCAGAAACCGACACCTCCAGCCCCGCTTCCGCGACCAGCTCCCGCTTCGTGATCCGCAGCAGCACCCTAACGTAAGGCTCAATCACTCCCCGAGCGAGCGCTTCGGTCAACCGGGCACCATAGTTCTCGAACCCTGTTTCGTAGCATAGATAGTCCACCTGCCTCAGCCCATGAAAATGAAAGAATAACAGCGGGACATCCCCCGCCAGAATTTCACCGCCACTGATCCGCAAATCGCTCTTCTCGATATTCCACGCCGCTACATTAGCACCAACGTTTTCGAGCACCGCGACTCCGTCAAATCGCTCGGGGAAGGAGTCCAAGTATTTCTGATCAGCGTACCTGCCGTCTTCGGTCCTGCCGTAACACCATTCCAGGCATCGTTCTAACCACCAACTCAGGCAGGCCAATCCATTCTTGTCCCGGCGAAACGATACCCAACCAACGTTGAAAATGCCGTAAAGCTTTTCGGAAAGCTGCGAGCACTTATGCCGAATAATCCCGATTGATCGGTCCCCCAGTTCTGTAAATAGAGCCTCCGGACTCGCATAAAAGTAAATATCCGCGTCCAAATACGTGACCAGATTCACCGCTGGAAACGTCTCCAGAATATACTTTGGCAAAGCGGGAGAACACGTAAAATAATACTCAATCGGGGTGCGATTGCCCCGAGCCTGCTGCAATCCAGCTGTCGCCCGTTCCAGATCCTCAATGCGGATCAAACGAACTCGGGACAACCGCGCCGCCGTCATCCGCTTCCAGGTCGATTCGTCAAAACACAACACCCATAACGTAAAGGCAGGATACAGCCGGTCTAACGACTCGTACAAAGCAATGCCCCGCTCAAAATAGGCGGAGTCGAAATAAGTGCAAAAATGACGGGCCGTTGCCACCGTACCAATCGCCGGCTGGGCGGGAAAAGGTATTGCGACATCCTCCAAACGCGCCATCGCCCGGAAAATGTAACCTTTGTAATAGGCGCTCTCTCCCTCCGGTTGGTTCGTATCCAGAGCGGGAAAGTCACTGATTAACTCATAACCCTCCCGGAAATGGGACAGGAACCGCTCCTCCGACAAGAACCACGACGGATAACTGGCCGGATAAATCCACTCCGGCACCCGTTCTACCGTCAAGCGGTCCACACCCCGGCTGAGAAACGCCGTGCGGTCAACGATCACTGAAGGAAAACGATGCGCCAGCACCTTCGCCAGAAAACCATACGGATCGGCCAGGCAATGAATCACCCCGGAGAGCAACAGCACCTGGGGCGATTCGTGTTCGAGATATTCCTCGACCGTCCCATAAAAACGCAACCGCTCATCCGCAAAGTCCCGTCGTCCGCATTCGACATAAGCCGGTTGTTCGACAATACTCCAACGCACCGACCGCAAGGATGCCAGAAACGGTCGACATTGGAAATACGAACTGCCGAGCGATCCTCCGAAATCGAGCACTCTCAGTTCGCCGTTCTCGACCGCCTGCAGAAGCCCAGCCACCAGCGCAAAGTTATGCTCCACCTTCGGAAACAAAACCGAATCTCGCTCGTGGACCGCCGTCCCATTCTTCACCTGCAGCAACGCGGCTCGGGTCCGCTCGAAAACAATTGGAGCACCGTATCCATCCGATTCCGACAGCGCTTCCTCCCAGGTAGAATAGTCGCCGAAGTAACCGATCGCCGTTCTATCGATCACCCGAATCGCATCGATCAAGCAGGACAACTCCCTGTCGTCCCCGCCCCCATCCGGTCGCCACGCCGCGTCGCACTCCAGCGTCAAATTCGCCTCGGCGGGCCCGGAAAGCCCGTCGACGGCAAACCGAAGTCGAAACGGCCCTCGAGCCAATTCGTGTCTGCCCAAATCCAACCCGTTCGCCCGAATCCGTAGTCCCAGCGGAAAAGTCTCAGAAGCTTGATGCCGACCGTTGATCTGCAACTCCAACTCTCCACTGCGGGGCAACGGCAGCGTCACACAGTAGACGCGCGAGATCCAGCCATCGGACCACCTCCCCTGAAACCCGGCCGGCGGCGGGGCATCTGTATCGCAAAGAAAATTGGGAACGGAAGAACTTTTCGGTTCAGGCATCATCACCGGAGGAAGGGACCTATAGCATTGGAAGGGGGAGTAGAGCAAAGGGTAACACAACCTCCGCAGTCCAGGAAGAATCCTGAGCAATCGCCCATTCCGGAGGAGACTCCGCCCTTCGTTCCCGCCGGCCAACCCGTATATATACTGGTTCCGACACAAATCACTTTCCGGAGACGCCTTTGGGTCGCGTCACTGTTCTTTTCCTATCTGCCTGCCTGGCCGCCACCGCGCAAGACTTCCGCGCCACCGTCACCGGCCAGATTCTCGATTCCTCCGGTGCCGCCGTCGCCGGAGCAAAGATTCGTGCCACCCAAAAGAGCACCAATCAGGTCACCACCGCCGCCTCCAACTCCGAAGGCTTCTATTCCCTGCCCTATCTCCAACCCTCCACCTACAGCGTCGAAGTCGAAGCCCCCGGCTTTCGAAAAATGCGACGAGAGTCGGTCACCCTGATGGTCGCCGAAAAACTCGCCCTCCCCTTCCAACTCCAAGTCGGCGACCTCTCCCAGGAAGTCACCGTCACCGCCGATGCCACCGAGTTGATCCAAAACGGCGACGCCTCCGGCGGCATGAATTTCGACTCCCGCATGACCAGCGAATTCGCCCTCAACGGCCGCCAGGTCTACATGCTCATGGACCTCGCGCCCGGCGTCCTCTTCACCCAGGAAGAGTTCGGCTCCACCGGCTTTTCCGGCACCCGCGGCTGGGACACCAACGGCAACTTCACCATGGGCGGCGGCAAATCCGGCTCGAATAGCTTCAGCCTCAACGGTGCTCCCATCAGCCTCACCGGCAGCTTCCAACTCGCCCCCAACGTCGACGCCATTCAGGAGTTCAAGGTGATGACCAACACCTACGACGCCAGCCTCGGGCGCACCGGCGGCGGTAGCGTCAATACCCAGTTGAAGTCCGGCACGAACAAGCTGAACGGAACCCTGTTCAACTTCATGCGCAATCAAATTCTCGACGCCAATCATACGCAAAACAATATGATCGGCGCCCCGCGCGGCAAACACATCACGAATCAATTCGGCGGAACCGTCGGCGGCGCCCTCCGTAAAGATAAGGATTTTCTATTTGGCAGCTTCGAAGGGTTTCGCGAAAGGGTCCCCTTCCCCGCCGTCGCCGACACCCCCCCGCTCGACATGCGCGAAGGCCAGAACTTCACGAAGTACAACATGAACATCTACGACCCGCTCACGGCCCACCCCTGCCGAAACCAGGTCGATGTCACCGGCGCCTGCTCCAGCCCCACCATTCGCGATCCCTTTCCCGGCAACGTTCTCCCTCAAAGCCGTATCAGCTCGATCGGGCGCAAAATCATCAGCTACTACCCCACGCCAAACACCCCCGGCGTCACCGACAACTTCGTCAACTCCGCCTCGGTCGGCCGCTACCGCTATGAACAGTACATGGGGCGTTGGGATCGCGTCATCAACAGCTACAACCGCTTCAACGCCGTCTTCACGTTGCAGGATGGCGGCGAATGGCGCAACAACACCGGCATCCCCGGCGTCGCCGCCAGCGGCAACATCAACTCCACCCGCCGCAATCTCAACGTTATCCTCAGTTACACCCGCATCCTTTCCCCCTCGGCCCTGTTCGATGTGCGCCTCTCCTTCGGCCGCTTCACCTCGAACTTCCCCAGCGTCGATACCTCCTCCGGCCTCACCGCCGCCGGCCTCGGGCTGACCAACATGGTCCAATCCCCCACCAGCGGCCACAAATTCCCACCCCGCATCGCCGTCGATTTATTTTCGAATCTCTTCGGCAACAACGCCAATCTCGTCAACTGGCGCACCGACAACCAATGGAATCTCGTCCCGACCTTCACCATCACCCGCGGCAAAAAAACCATCCGCTTCGGCGCCGATCTCGTCTACGCCGCCCAAGGCTTCGACGCCTCGGGCCTATCGAACGGCTACCTCCAATTCACCCGCTGGGGCACCCAACGCTATCCCCAACGCTCGGCTCTGAACGCCCAGGACGGCTCCGGCCTCGCCGACCTCCTGCTCGGCATCCCCGGCGCCGGCCAGGTTGATTGGAACGACAACTTCTACCGCAGTTGGCCCTATTTCGGCTTCTTCCTCCAAACCGATTGGAAGGTTCGCCGCAATCTCACGCTCAACATCGGCCTCCGTTATGACGTGCAGATGCCCTGGGTCGAACGTCACGACCGCGCCAACTCCGGCTTCGCCTACAACGAAGTCAGTCCTCTGAGCGACCAGATCCTCGCCCGCTGGAATGCTCTGAAATCGACCTACGACTCGACCAACCCCCGCTTCCCGTATCCGAATCCCCCCTCGGCCATCTACGGCGGACGGACGTTCGTCCAACCCGGCGGCTCCCGCCGCATCTACTCGACCGACTGGCAAAACATCCAGCCCCGTCTCGGCCTAGCCTGGCAGTTCCACAAGTCCACCGTACTCCGGACCGGCTTCGGCATCTTCCACCGCACCGCCACCCAAAACGGCCAGACCGATGGCTACAACCAGACCACCGCCTACACCCGGTCCCTTGATGGCGACGTGACACCCGCCGCCAGTCTTGCCGGCCGCTTCTCCCTCGCCAATCCCTTTCCCGACGGCCTCGTCCAACCCCAAGGCCGCGATCTGGGCCTGCTGACCAGCATCGGTAACGCGATCACCTTTGACTCCCGTCAGCGCCCCATCCCCCGCACCTTTCAATACTCCTTCGGCTTCCAGCATCGAACCCTCAAAAACGTCCTGCTCGACCTCAGCTACGTCGGCAGCATTACCTCGCGCGATTCCATGGCCATCAACACCGATTACTGGCAAATCGACCAAAACCAGGAGTACCAAGCGTTACCTGCCGCCGGCGATTCGACCGTCCCGAACCCGTTCTTCGGCATCGTCCCCACCAATCGCACCCGCGGATCGAACAACGCGATCGCCCGCCGCGAACTCTTTCGCCAATTCCCCCTCTTCGCCAACATCACAAATAACTCCCAGCCCTGGGCCTGGTACCGCTACGATGCCCTCCAACTCCGAGCAGATAAGCGCTTCACCTCCGATCGCAGCACCCTCGGCGGTCTCACTCTCATCTTTTCCTATACCTTCTCGAAAAACTTCCAAAGCGCGAACTACCTGAACACCTGGAATTTCCGCAACGAAAAGCCCGTCAAAGAACTCGTCTCCTATGACAAGCCCCAAAACATCTCCGTCAGCGGCGTCTGGGCCGTGCCGCTGGGCAAAGGCCGTCACTTCCTTGCCAAAGCCAACAACCCCGTGCTCAACGGCGTCGCGGGCGGCTGGACTCTGAACTGGGTCGTTCGATACACCTCGGGCAATCCCATCGCCGGCATCAACGCCATCAACACCTGCGGCGATCTTCTCGTCGCCGACCAGTCCAACGGCCGTTGGTGGAACAACGACAAAAGCTGTTGGCGCGGCAACGCCGCCTATCAGTTACGCACGGTGGAGGACCGTTACGCCTGGCTCCGCCAAATGGATAACATCACCGTCAATTTGGCGGCCGCAAAAACGTTTTTGCTGACAGAGCGTTGGCGATTCCAGCTGCGCGGCGAAGCGTTCAACCTGGCCAACCGGCCCATTTATCGCCCCGCCCCGACGACTTATACCGATGTCCGATTCGGCATGCTGTCGCGCGAACAACAAAACTTCCCGCGAAACATTCAGGTCAGCGCCAAGCTAATATTTTGAGGATCTCGCGCACAAAGAACACCCTTCGGCACGGCGTCCCGCTGACTACAGGCATCGTCGCCTTCGCGAGCGTCCAGTTTCTCACTTCGACATCGAGCATGTTACCTTGCAAGTGATGCGCGACCCGTTCCACCGGCCCTGCGGAACCCTACCGGCAGGAAACCCAAGTTGACTCTTCCCTTCTCCCTCCTGGCCGGGCTGGCCATCCTGCCCCTGTGGGCCTCCGATCCCGGCCAGGACCTCGCCGAATCCATCAAAAAGGCCACCGGCTCGAAACTCCAAATCTCCTTCGAAATGCGCTCGCGGATCGAATTGCGCGACAAAAGCGACTTCGGCCGAGGCCTGCCCACCCACGCCAACTTCCTGCGTACCCGCCTCGGGCTCACCTACACCCCTACCCCCTGGATCCGCTTCACCGCCCTTGGCCAGGATTCCCGCGCCCCCCTCCTCGGCCGCCCCGCCCCCGGCACCATGCGCGATCCCTTCGACGTCCAGGAATCCTACTTCGAAATTCTCCCCGCCGCCAAAACCGGCCCCGGCGGAGACCTCGGCCGCCGGATGGTCCAATACGGCGATACCCGCTTAATCGGAGCACCCCAATGGGCCTACACCGCCCGCACTTACGACCTCGCCCGCGCCTGGTGGCGCACCCCCCACGCCCGCTTCGAACTCCTGCTCGTCTCGCCCATCAAGCCGTCCGGCACCGGTTGGAATCGGCCCATCCTCGGCGACCGCGTCTGGGGAACTTATAACTCCTGGAAGGATCTCTGGCTCCAGTCCGTCGTCGACGTCTATGCCCTCCGCCACACCCAAAATCGCCCCGGCGGCTTCACCGGCTTGGGCCGGCTCCGCACCGATTCCGTCGGCTTCCGCTGGGCCGCCCGCCTGTCGAAACAGGCCCGGTTCACGACCGAAGGAATTCTACAAAACGGCCGAATCGAAAACGCCCCCCATCACGCCTACGCTTGCGTCGGGCAGTTCGGCTACAAATTCCCGCTTCTCGCCCGCACGATGGATGTCGCGACCGAGTGGAAGTATGCCTCCGGCGGCCAGAGCGCGACCGCCAGCCACACCTTCGATCAGTTGTACCCGGCCGCTCATGACAAGCTCGGCCACGAGGATCTCCTCGGCTGGCGCAACGTCCAAAACCTCCGTTCCACCGCCGTCTGGGCCCTGACGCCGAAGCTCAGTCTCACTACCATGTTCAACGATAGTTGGCTGGCCGATCGCACCGACGCGGCCTACAACGCACAAGGCCGGGCGATCGCGCGCTCTATCCGTGGCACCGCCGGCAACCACCTGGGCCGGGAGCTGGACTTCTTCATCGGCTGGAAGCGCGGGGCGTTCACCTTCGCCGGAGGAGGCGGCTACTTCTTCACCGGCGAGTTCTTTCGCCGGACCACCCCCGGTCTAGGCCAACGCCTGTTCTATCTCTCCCATACTTATAGCTTCTAGCTAACGAGCATCATCCGGCGCTCCTCCCGCTGAATCAGCTTCGGAATCTCCATCGGCTCGACATTCGCGGGGCATGCCGCCATCCCGGCAGTGAAGATCGACACCGGACGGCCCAGGATCTTTACCTCTTCATAAGTCAGCTTCCGCGTCGTCAGGTTATCCCAAACCGCCATCAGCTTCTGCCCTTCCACCTTCCCAAAATTAGGCGGATGAAGCCCAAACGAACCCACCGTATGCTCCCGGTATAAGCGATTGCGCTCCTCATCGGAAAGCTTGTCGGTAGGCCCGGTCGGGGCCGACGGCAAAGCCGGAGCGAAGGAGCCGTGGAAACCATCCAGGCAAAACGCGTACATCGTATGGCCCGGCTTCGGCTTGAACACCGGAACCGCCGAACTCACATCCGCCACCGCGGAAGATACCCCCGGCTCACGCCCTCCGATCCGATTCAGAATATAGTCCGAGGTGACCGGCTTGTACGCGCTATACAGTTCGAACCAAACCGTCAGCTTCGGGACGAACATCGCTCCCAGGTCAACGGCGGTGCGCGCCAAGCGAGCCAATCCGTTGGCCAACGACTCGGGCGTGGCCCCGGCGATCACGAGGTTCTTCGCGTCCAGGTCAATTGCGGCGAAGGTGCCGTGCTGCTGCAAAATCGAATGCAGATCATTCCACCTGCCCCCCGGTGCCAAGGCGAACACGTCCGGTTCGATACTCAGACCACGCTGGAAAAGACTCATCCAAATGTCGTGGTTCGGCACCGGCGTCCCGGCGCCACTCGCGTCCTGGCGGGCGCGTTCGTAGTACCAGCGGATCCGGTTGAACTTCGCCGTGTCAATCCGCTCGCCTGAACCCTTCGCCATCGCGCCGCTGGTCGGATCGTCCTTTGAGTTCTTGGTCATTAGAATGCCGCGCACATTCCGCTGCCCGGGGTCGCGATATTTCTGGCCCAGAATCGTCCGCATCCCCGCTTCGAAGCTCGCGCGGTTGTTGAACAACCACTTCCGTCCATCCGGCCCCACCACCCCAATGGGGCCGCCCTCGCCTCCCCGATAGTATTCATTGTCCGCCCCATGCTGAAAAAGGCTCTGCAGGTGCGGCGATTTGTTGTCGAGCGAAACGCGAGGCTTGCCGTCCGGACCCCGGGCCTCAGGCGGCAAATTCCGCACGTCGTCGTTGATGTTTACCGCTTCATCGAGATTGCTCCGGTTTCGCTGCAGATAAGCCAGCTCAGCCGGATCTTTCTCATTGCCGGCACCGACGGGGACCCGGTCTCCGGTCGAAGCATCGAAGACCTCGGCCAGGTCGAGGTCCGGGTAGTAACCCACGCGCGCCTGCTGAAGAATCAGCAGTGCCGCATCGGCCTCGTTGGGGTACGCAGCCCGAAAGGCGTTGCGTACGTTGGGATCGGTCAAGTCGAACGAGCCGCGAGCCTGGAACTCCGCCAGAATCTGCGCAGTCCGGTCGTAGGCCGCCCGATTGCGGGTGTCCACCTCGCCTGCATCGCGGAGCATGTCCGGATGAAACAGAACTCCGTCTTCGCGGACCAGCGCTCCGTTCTTCTTGATCGACTCGATCGACTTCTCCCAAGTCGCAATCGCCTTATCATTATCTTCCCGGATCACCCGATCCTTCGACGGCTTCGTGACTAAGCCCTCGGTTTCGCCCAGCGTAGCGCTCTTCGCTTTCACCCACAGAGGCTTGGGCCGTTTCGAGAATTCTCCCGCGTGCGCCGCCATCGCGGCACTCGGAACGCGGAAGGCAACGAACTGATCCGCATCGTGGGTATAGCGCCGAAGCTGCCCCGCGATGTCGGGGTGCAGACTGAGTTCCTTCTGCCATTGGCGATACTCAGAAAGCGACATCGCCCCGAGCGGGTCCCGCTTCCTGGCCGCCGAAGCGTTCGGCTGCGTCACGCGTTCCCCCGAAAAAATCGACGACGCCTTCTGCGCCTTCAAGATATCAAGCGCTTTCTGCTGACCATCCTCGGAATGTGGCTCAAAAGCAATCCGGCCCGCGTTCCGCTGCAGCACCCCCACGAAGGTGCCCTGGATAATCTTCACGATCGTCCATGGGAACTCAGCCAGGAACACGTCCCAGAACTCCCGGCCTTGCGTCTTCGCCGTGTCGCGGGCCGTCAACATGTCGCGCCACAGCGTGTTAATCGTGTTCTCCGCCAGCGACTTCGCCAACCGCTGCACCCCCATGTCGGAAGGCTTGCCGCCCAGCACCTTGCTCAGCAGCTCGGAAAGGCAACTCGTCAGACGATTCATCCCCAGCTGCTTAATGTCATCTTCAGTAAGCTTGCCGCCCCGTTCATGCACCATCAGGGCCAGATCACAAAGGAATTCCACCTCCTGCTTCACGATGAAGATGAGCAGCTCCTTCCCCGCCCCCTTGGGAATCGCGCCGCGCAGCACGCTCGAAATCACCTCGACGAGCATCGGCGGCACATCGGCCTTCAACACGCCGCAAAGCTCCCGGAGCACGTTGCTCTCCGCCAGCGCCGCCCCAGCTGACCGAGCCCCCGCCCGCAGTACGATGAGACTGATCCGATACGCCGCCTCCCGCAGCGGGTCCATCCCGGTCAGCGTCGGCACCAGCGCCAGAACCTGAAATGAAGCGCCTTCGGCCGTCTCCAGGCCCTTGGTAATCGTTTCGGCCGAGTCGATCGCGCGGTTGCGGAACAGATCAACGGCTTTGTACAGCCGGCGAGAGTCCTCCCGGATTAGCGCCAAGTTAATGCCGAGCGAGTGGATATTCTCGTAGTTCAACGCGCTAGCGGCGGCACTGACCTCGTACGCTGCCTTCGTGCAGCGCTCGATGAGCTTATCGAACTCTTGGATGTCCGGCTTCGGCGCGCGCTTGACGGTTTTGAACAGGCTTACGACAGCATCGGTGGATGCGGCGAACGCGGCCGTCGAGTTCGCGACGGCGCTCTCGATGAAGCCATCCGGGTCCGCCCACTCCTGGTAGATCTTGCGGTTGTCCTTGATGTCGTTGTACAGCAGCAGGGATTCATCGCGCAGGATCTTGTGATAGTCCTTGGCCTTCAGGACGAACTCATCCGGGGTAACTAAGTGGATCTTACTGTAGAAGATGATTTCCAGCAGAATCGTCGGGCGGCACACCTGTTCAATCGCGGTAGAAACCAGCGCCTGCTGCTGGGGGGCTACCGGGGACCGGAAGCGCTCGCCATAGGCGCCCTGTTCCAGACGCAACTGGTCTGCCTGGGCCGGCTCGAAGTGGTAGTCCTTGGGGTTAGCGCTGAGTAGGGGACTTGAAGGCATGAATTAGCTCCGGTGTTTGGCTTCCAGGCGTTGGCGAAACTCGTCGTTGATCTCGTCGCCTTCCGGCAACTCCTCGGCTACGCGGAAAGCACGGACGGCTTCCTTCAGCAGGTCGTTGTTCTCCCCATCAATGGGCCCATCATAAAGGCCCAGGTTGCGGAGCCGGGCTTGCACCCCGGTCAGCGTCGACAGCGGATCGAGATGGCCGAAATTCAAATCGCAGGCCGCCAGGCTGCCGTGCTCGCCCACTTCAATCCGTCCGG
>JBBRIO010000114.1:0-11233 GCA_038220855.1 Bryobacterales bacterium
GAGGAGCGGGTAAGGGGTGGTGCGCTGATAGTGGACGTAGAGGCCGCGGCGGTAGCGATCCTTCCCGGGACTTTCGGCCCATTTGACGCTGTTGCCATAGCCGAGTTCGGCGACTCCTTTGGGCAGGGGCGGCTTGATGGACTTGCCGCCGACTTCGAGATCGAGGATATCGCCCGAGTAGAGGGCGGCGTCGCGGATCTGCTCGGCGGAGAGACGAAGGCGGCTTTGGCGGGCGAGGAGCATGTTGTCCGCATCCTTTTCGGCGACGTCGGGGCGGTACTTAGAGGATTGCTGATAGGTGGCGGAAGTGACGATTTCGCGATGGAGTTTTTTGATGCTCCAGCCGCCGTCCATGAAGGACGCGGCGAGGTGGTCGAGGAGTTCGGGGTGGGAGGGCTTGTCGCCTTGGGTGCCGACGTCCTCCGACGTCTTTACGAGGCCGCGGCCGAAGAACTCCTGCCAGTAGCGGTTCACGGTGACGCGCGCGGTGAGAGGGTTATCTTTGGCGACGAGCCAGCGGGCGAAGCCGAGGCGGCCGGGTTCGGTCATCGGCGGAAGGATGGATAGGGTGCCGGGCTCGACGGTGATGCCGAGGTTTTTGTAGTCGCCGCGGACGGCGATCTGGGTGACCGGGTGGTCGGGGTGGGCGGCGATTGTATAGGCCTGGGTGAGGGCGGGGAAGTCGCCGTCGAGCTTCTGGAGCTTGGTCCGCAGCTCCTTAAACTTTTCGGTCAGCTCCTTCTTGTCTTTGAACTGGGGGCCGGGGTTATTGACGAAGTAGGTATAGAGGCGATCCTGCTCGCGTTGGCTTCGTTTCGCAATTGGGGTGTGGACGATGCGTTTGGCGTGGTCGAACATGGCGGACATGGAAGTGACCCAGAAATCGAATTCGGGATCCTTGCCGGGGTTGGCCCAGGTTTCGCGCATTTTGTCTTCCCAACTGGCGAGGAGGCCGGGGATTTTGTATTCGTCGAGCAGCGCTTGGCGCCGCTGGCGATAGGCGGGGAGGGCGCGCAGGAACGGGCCCATTTCGCCGTTGAGCGGGGCGTCGATATCGACGTCGTCGGCTCCGTTGAAGAGGGCGAAGAGCTGGTAGTACTCTTTCTGCGAAATGGGGTCGAACTTATGGTCGTGGCATTGGGCGCAGCCGGCGGTGAGTCCGAGCCAGGTGGTTGTGACCGTGTTCGTGCGGTTGATGATTTGCTCGAAGCGGGCTTCGGCGCGGTCGACGCCGGCTTCGCGGTTAACGAGGACGTTGCGGTGGAAACCGGTGGCCACTTTTTGGTCGGTGGTGGAGTTGGGGAGGAGGTCGCCGGCGATCTGTTCGATTGTGAACCGATCGAAGGGCATATCGGCGTTGAGGGCGTTGATGACCCACTGGCGATAGCGCCAGGCGTGGGGACGAACCTGGTCTTTTTCGTAGCCGTCGGAGTCGGCGTAGCGGGCGAGGTCGAGCCATTGACGGGCCCATTTTTCGCCGTAGTGGGGAGAGGCGAGGTAGGTATCGACGAGGCGTTCGTAAGCGTCCGGCCGGGGGTCGGCGAGGAAGGCGGCGACCTCGTTGGGGGTGGGAGGAAGGCCGATGAGATCGAGTTTGAGGCGACGGATGAGTTGCGCCTTCGTGGCCCGGGGCGACGGGGATAGGCCTTCGGCTTTGAGGCGGGCGAGGACGAACGAATCGACGGAGCCGGCGGGGCGTTGGATGGGTTGGAAAGCCCAGTGGGAGGCACCTCGGCGTTTGGCGGCGACGCGGTTGCTTTTGGGCCAGACGGCACCGGAATTGATCCAGGTTTGCAGGCGGGCGACTTCGTCATTCGAGAGCCGGGGGCCGGTGGGCGGCATGACGATGGCGGACTTGTCGCTGAGAACGCGGCGGATGATTTCCGATTCGGCGGCGCGGCCGGGCACGATGACCGGTCCGCTGTAGCCCCCCTTGAGAGCGGCTTCGCCATCGTCGAACCGGAGACCGTTGGTCTGGACGGCGGGGCCGTGGCAACCGAGGCAGGACCGCTTGAGAATAGGCTCGACATCTTTGGCGAAATCGACGGACGATTGGGCCATCGCCCCGGCGGCGATGGACAGGGACAAGAGCAGCCTGCGCATACCCCTATTCTATTACCCTGGCATGTGGCAAAATGCAGGGCATGAACCCTTCGTATCAACAACCCCCGATGCCGCCGCCGATCCCGACGAAATCCGGGGTGCCCGTGTGGGTCTGGATCATCGTTGGGTTGCTTGGGTTGTTCATGCTGGCGGGAGTCGCGGTGGTGGCGACCGGCGTATTCGTCGCCAAGCAGGCGGCGAATAATCCCGTGGCGATGATGGCGAAGATTGCGGCGATGGCGAACCCGAATATTGAGGTGCTGAGCGTTGACGAGGCGAGCGGCAAGGTGACCATCAAGGACAAAGAGTCCGGGAAGACCGTGACGGTTTCTCTGGACGATTTGAAGCAGGGAAAGCTGGAGATCAGCGGCGAGGATGGAAAGATTCAGGTGGGGGCGAATGTGGATGCGAAGATTCCGCAATGGGTGCCGATCTATCCGGGGGCGAAGCAACAAAACGTGATGAGTACTCAGACGGCGGAGGCCGATGGGGGGACGATGATGCTGGAAGTGAAAGAAGAGTTTGGAAAGGTGAAGGCTTGGTACGAGGAGCAGATAAAGGCCGGCGGGTTCGAATCGAAAATGATGACCTCGACGGAGGGATCGGAGGGCCCCGGGGCCATGTTCGTTGCGAGTAAGAACGACGAAAAGCAAAGCCTGCACATCATTTTGAACACGGAACCGGAGTTTACGCGGGCGACGATCACGTTCGGGTCGAAGAAGTAGGGCATGGCATCGGTTGAGCGCAAGCGCTTGAGCGCTTGAGATTGCATACAGTCTGTGATAATGTTCGTCGCACGGGGCGAGCTTCCGCTCTCCGTCAATAACGAGGTTTCATGAAACTGTTCTGTGTTCGAACTGCCTTAGCCATGGCGCTACTGAGTAGTCTATGGAGTACCAGCGCCGCGGCTCAAACCGTGGCGGGGACGATTTCCGGATTGGTCACGGACGCCTCTGGGGCGGCCGTGGCCGGCACCAGCATCGTGGTGACTGACCTTGATCGCAATGTGAATCTGCGGTCGACGTCGAACGATGCCGGGTTTTACCTGGTTACGCCGGTGCCGCCCGGCCGTTATAAGGTGCGTGCGGAGAAAGCTGGCTTTCGGAGCTTTCTGGTTGAATCGTTGCCGATTGCGACGCAGCAGAAGGCGACGATTAACGTCTCGCTGCAGATTGGTAGTTTAACGGAATCGGTGACGATTTCAAGTGCGGCGCAGGTGATCGATACGACTTCGGCTACGTTGAGCGGGGTGGTGGAGAACAAGCGGATTATCGACCTGCCTTTGAACGGGCGCAACGTTTTCGCTTTGGCGACGTTGACGCCGGGCGTAATGGGCTTCCGGCCCGGCGGCGGAAATGGTGGTGTGGGCGAAGGGTTCGAGTCGATCGGCCGGTTCACGGTGAACGGCGGCCGCGATTCTTCGAACGCGATCATGATGGACGGCGTCCCAGTGACGATGAACGCGAACACGAACAACATGAACGCCAACAGCGCTGTGCCTTCCGTGGAAGGCGTCGAGGAGTTCCGCATTCAGACGAACTCGTATTCGGCGGAGTATGGCCGGTCCGGCGGTGGTGTGCTGACGATTGCGACGAAGTCGGGGACCAACACACTGCATGGCAGCATGTTCGAGTTTTTCCGGAATTCGAAGCTCGATGCGAACAACTGGTTTGCCAATGCGAGTGGGCAAAAGCTGGGTTCGTTTCAGCGGAACGAATACGGGGCCAGCCTTGGGGGACCGATTGTAATCCCGAAGGTCTACAACGGAAAGAACAAATCGTTCTTCTTTATGGTATACGAGGGCCGTCGCCAATTGGCTGCGCGGACGCAGTTCATGACGCTGCCAACGGACGATCAACTGACGGGCGATTTCTCGAAGACGCTGAACAGTGCGGGTCAATTGCGGACGATTTATGATCCGTTCACGACGGCGGCGGACCCGAATCGGCCTGGACAGTTTTTGCGGACTCCTTTCGCGGGGAACCGTATTCCGGTTTCGCGCTTCGACCCCGTGGCGGCCAACGCGCAGAAGTTCTATGGCCCGCGGCCGAACCTACCCGGGCAGGCGTTTACGAACCAGAACAACTTTTTCTTTCAAGGCAAGGCACCGACGAACGTCGACCGGGCCACGACCAAAGTTGACCACAACTTTAACGATCAACAACGCATCTTCGTGCGCTACACGATCTTCAACAATCGGAATGCGGCTCCCAAGTTTTGGGAAGGGCCGGGCTGCCCGGACGGTGGATGTTTTTCGAATAAGGAGCGGCAACAGAACGCGGCGCTCGATTACAGCTGGACGATTAGCCCGACAACGTTGCTGAGCGTTCGGTACGGCTTCGCGCGTTCGATTCTGGACCGGTCGAGCGATAACCTCGGGTTTAAGCCTTCGTCTCTCGGACTGCCAAGTTCGGTTGAAAAAGGTGCCGATCTGCTGGCTTTCCCGGAGTTCGGGGTCGAGGAGATGACGATGCCCGGACTGCTCCATCACTGGAACTTCCGGTCGGCGAATCAATCCCATACTTTTGTGGGAGCGCTCTCGAAGGTTTATCGGAGCCACACGTTCAAGGCCGGGACCGAGATCCGCGGCAACTATGTGAACCATTCGCAGGCGCCGTGGAGCTTGAACTTTACGTTTAACCGGGCGATGACGGCTGGTCCGGACCCGCGCGTTGTTAACGCGGTGGGAGGCTTTGGCTACGCTTCGTTTCTGCTGGGGACGGGTGCTGGCGGCAGCGTTGTAAACGGCATCCGGCCGGCGCTGGGGAGCAAGAGCTACGGATTCTACCTGCAGGACGATTGGAAGGTTTCGCGGAAGTTGACGATCAACATGGGCATTCGCTGGGACTTCGAGTCGGCAGTCACCGAGCGGCATGACCGCTTCGGCGTGTTTGATCCGAATGTGGTGAGCCCGCTGGCGAGACAGACCGGCCTGGATTTGAAGGGCGGTTGGTTGTTCTCGGACAAGGGTCTTGGACGGCGTTCGCTGAAGCCGATTGAGTGGGCCAAGATCGCGCCCCGGTTGGGCATCGCATATCAGTTCACGCCGAAGACGGTGTTTCGGGCGGGCGCGGGCATCTTTTACACCGCCGCTCCGTATGGCGCGAACAACTACGGCACGGCTCCCTTCCGGGCGTCGACTCCGTGGGTGACGACGGTGGACGGGGTTACTCCGACCGACTTGTTGCGAAACCCGTTCCCGAACGGCGTGCTGCAAGTGGAAGGTTCGACGAACGGCTTGCTCGCCTCGCTCGGACAGGGCGTTGGCTCGCCGGTGCCGAGCACGATGACTACCCCATATAACTCGCAATGGAACGCTTCGATCGGCCATGATTTCGGGCGCGGAACCGTGCTCGAAGTAGCCTATGCCGGCAACAAGGGGACGAATCTACCGATTTCCTTCCAGATGGACCAGTTGGCGACGAACCTGATCCGGCCCGATGCCGGTTTGCTGGACACGGTGCCGAATCCGTTCTTCGGAATCATTCCAATCGGGGCGATGTCGACGCGGACCGTGCAACGCGGTCAGCTGTTGACGCCGTATCCGCACATACCGGGCGTATCATTTGCCGGCGCTTCGTGGGGTAACTCGAACTTCCACAGCTTGCAGGCGAAGTTCGAAAAGCGGTTCTCGCAAAACGGCATGGCTGTCGTTTCCTATTCGTGGTCAAAGTTGATCTCGGACGGCGGCGACAACGCTTGGGATTCGGCCGGCTGGCGGGACTTCAACTGCCGCGCTTGCGATCGCTCGATCTCGCCGTATGACTACCGTCACCGGCTGGTGACGAGCTACACGTATGAACTGCCGTTCGGCAAGGGCAAGCAGTTCGGCTCGCAGTGGAACGGCTTTATGAATGCGGTGTTAGGCCAATGGCAGGTGAATGGAATTTTCACCCTGAATAGCGGAGCGCCGTTGCAGATCAACACGACCGGAAATACGAGTTTCTCTTTCGGCGGCGGCCAACGGCCGGATTCGACCGGGAAGAATGCGCAGCTCGATTCTCCAACCCTCGACCGTTGGTTCGACACGAGTGCGTTCACTTTGCCGGCGCAGTACACGTTCGGGAACATGGGCCGCATGCATCCGAACCTGCGGAGCGACTTCATTGAGAACCTGGACTTGTCGGTATTCAAGCGCTTCCGCGTGAAGGGTGAGCGGGTTTCGCTCGAACTTCGCGGGGAGAGTTTCAACATGGCCAACCACCCGGTGTTCGGTTCGCCGAATACGACGGTGGGCAATGCGCAGTTTGGTCGTGTGACGGGGACGGCGAACCCGCCGCGTCAGACCCAGGTGGCGTTGAAGTTACTGTGGTAGTTTAGGCTCCGAAACAGTAGACCCGGCCATCTTGCGCGGCAATAACCACTTTGCCGTCGCTGATGGCCGGGCTGCTGGATACGGCGGCCCCGGCCTCGTATTCCCAAAGCTTCTTGCCCGTAGCGGCATCAAGGACGTAGAAGCGGCCATCGTTCGAGCCAATATAGACGCGGCCGGCTGCGGCGGCGGGACTGGATTCGACTCGGCTGCGCGTCGTGAAAATCCAAGCGACTTTGCCGGTTTTGGCGTCGATCGCGTGGACCATTTTGTCGCGGCCGCCGAGGATGACTTTGCCGTCGATCAGGGTGGCGCTGGCGTAGAACGGGAACGTGCGAACGGGGTGTTCGTAACGCCAGATGATCTTCTTGGCGATCATGTCGACGCCATAGACTTCGTTGCCGAAGGTGCCGAAGTAGGCCATATTGCCGGCGAGGGCGGGGCTGGCACCGGTGTAAGCGCCGCTGGAGACCTGAAAGATCTCCTTGCCGTCGGCGATGCGAATGGCGCGGAAATGTTCGTCGCAGCCGGCGATGTAGGCGATGCCGTCTTTGACGGCGGGGGTGCCGTGGACGGGGCCGGTGGTTTCATACTTCCAGGCGAGTTTGCCGGTCTTGGCGTTGAGCGCGTAGAGGCTTTGGTCGTAGCTACCGATGAGGACCTTGTCGCCGTGGACGACGGGCGAGGATTTGATTTCGGTGCCGGTGGGATAGGTCCAAAGGCCTTTGCCGTCGGCGGCGTTGACGGCGTGAAGGACGCCTTTGAGATCGCCGACGTAGACGATGCCGTTGGCGATGGTGGGGGTTGACTCGCCGATTTCGCTGCCGGCTTTGTACTTCCATTTGGTTTTGCCGGTCGAGAGGTCAATGGCGAGCAGGTCGCCCGCGCCGGAGCCGATGTAGACGACGCCGCCGGCGATGATGGGCGAGGATTCGAACTGTTCGCCGCCCTCCCACGTCCAGAGGAGCTTCAATTGGGCGGGGGGGGCGCCGGAGTCGGCGACGCCGGTTAAGGCGGGGTTGCCGCGGAACTGGGGCCATTCGGCGAAGAGGGCGGTGGAGAAGAAGAGAGCGGTTAGAAGGCGCATTGATAGAGTTCCAGGGCGGCGGCGGCATCGAACGGACGGGGGTTGTGGCGGCCGGTCCATTGCTGGGCGGCGTCGTCAGCGAGTTGGGGAAGGGCGTCGACGGGGATGTCGTATTCGTGGAGGGGAAGGGCGAGGCCGACGGCTAGTTCGGCGAGGCGGTCGGCGAGATGGGGGTGCAGCTGGGCGTATTCGGGCGCGTCGTTCCAGCGGACGACGTGCGGGAGCATGACGGCGATGGCGACCCCGTGGGTGATGCCGTAGCGGGCCGTCAGCGGGTTGGCGCAGGCGTGAGCGGCTCCTAGCATGGAGGCTTCAATGGCGCAGCCGGCGAACCAGGCGCCGAGTTGGAGGTCGGCGTTCGATTCGAGCGAGGCGGGGGCGGCGTAGCTGCGATGGAGCAGATGCCAAGCTTGACGGGATAAGAGTTGGGAGGCTTGGGTTCGTTTCGTAGTTACGAGGGTTTCGACGGCGTGGCTGATGGCGTCGTAACCGGCGGCCGCGCGAACGTGGGCGGGTTGGGAGAGGGTGAGGAGGGGATCGAGGATGGCGTAGCGAAACGAAGCGGTGGGGTCGCCGCAGGCCATTTTGACGTGGGTGACGGGGTCGCTGATGAGGGCGTAGGACTGGGCCTCGCTGCCGGTGCCGGTGGTTGCGGGGATTCCGATCATGGGGAGCAGCGGGTGGGTGGCTTTGCCGTAGCCCCAGTAATCCTTCATGGTTCCGCCGTTTGTGAGGACGAAGTTGATGCCCTTGGCGGCGTCGAGAGAGCTGCCGCCGCCGAGGCCGATGAGCGAATCGATGTGGAGATGGGAGGCAAACTCGCGACCGTGCTCGATCATCAGCGAATCGGGGTTGGCGCCGAAGTTGCGCCACGGGGTGGCTTCGACTCCGGCGGCCGAGAGGGTGGCGATGAGAGAGGCGATGTGGCCGGCGTTGTCCATGCCGTGGTCGGCGACGATGAGGGTGCGACGGAAGCCAAGGCTGTGGGCGAGGGGGCCGACTTGGGCCATCGCGCCGGGAGCGTAGAGGAGGGGAGGCGCCGGGTTCATGGTTTGCGTGCTTGTTCGACGAGCGCTTTCACTTCGGTCATCAGCCGGGGGACGTGATAGGGGAAGCCGGCCTTGATGGTCCATTCGATGCCGGTTTTGGTTTCGGCGTTGGGCGAGACGGGGTAGAGGATTTTGAAGTCTTCGAGGGGGTTGCCGTTGACGATGAGAAGGTCTGCGGACCAGCCGGCGCGGACGCGGCCGATGGTGCCTTCGGCCTTCAGCACCTTGGCCCCGTTGACGGTGGCGTGCTTGATGATTCTCAGGGGGTGGAAGCCGGCTTCCTGGTGGAGTTCGAAATTGCGGAGCATGCCGAAGCCGTACATCTGGTAGATGTAGCCGGCGTCTTCGCCCATGGTGATGGTTCCGCCGCGGGCTTCGAAGTCGCGGACGGCGGCGAGCCAGAGGCGGAAGTTTTCCTTCCAACAGGTTTCGTCGGTGGACGACCAGTTGATGAAGTAGCTGCCGTGGTTGGCGAGGTTCGGTTCGAAGAAGGCGGCGAGGACGGGGTGGAGGTAGCTTTTGAACCACGGTTGGTTCTGGGCGCGTTGGAGGTCGCGGGAGGCTTCGTAGATTTCGAGGGTCGGGTCCCAGGCGACGTTGTTGGCGATCATGCCGTCGAGGACGGCGGCGAGTTTCTTTGGATCGGCTTCGCGCCAGAGGCGGCCGGCATAGCGGAAGCGATCAGCCTCGTTCATATAGTTGTAGGTGGAGGGGAAATTTTGAACGTTGGCGGCGAGGGCGGCGTCGGGGATGCCGTACCAGTGCTCGATGGTGGCGACTTTGTTTCTGATGGCGTCAGCGGCGGTGGTTTCTTCGACGCCGATGTGGATGGCGATGGGGAGGCCGGCGGCGGTCGCTTCCTGGGCCGCGGCATCGAAGGTGTTTCTCCAAGCGCCGACGATTTTCATGCCGTCGGCACCGCGCGATTTGAGCTCCTTGACGCGGTTGACAGCGGCTTCCGGGGTGGCGGGACGGCCGAGGACGGGGTAGACGAAAAGGCGGGGGGCGACGACTTCGCCGCGGGCGGATTTGGCTTTCGTGTCGAGGGTGAATTGGAGGTTGCTGCCGACGTCACGGACGGTGGTGATGCCGCAGGCGAGCCAGAGTTTCAGGACGTAGTTCGGGTCCATTGGGACGCCGCCGCGTTCCTGATGGAGGTGGCCATGCATGTTGATGAAGCCCGGGAGAACGTACTTACCGCGAGCGTCAATTTCGACGTCGCCGGGACGCGATTGGGAGCCGCGGGCGATCTGGGTGATGACGCCGTTTTCGATGGTGATATCGAGCGGCCCCTGGGCCGGGGTACCGGTGCCCTCCACGACCATGGCCCCTTTGACGATCATGCGGGCGGGCCGGACGCCGTGCTGTGGTTGCGCGGCCAAGGCAGCGGCGAGTAAGAAGACAAAGTAACGCATTATTCCCCGTTTTGCGCGATGAGCTTGGCGACGAGGGCGGTCCAGCCGGTTTGGTGGCTGGCGCCGAGACCTTCGCCGGTGTCGCCGTTGAAGTATTCGAAAAATAGCAGATGATCGCGGAAGTGGGGATCGCTCTGGTGCTTTTCATAGGGGCCGAAGACGGGGCGGTGCCCCGTGTGATCCTGCTTGAAAATGTTCGAAAGCCGGTGGGAGATCGCGCTGGCTAACTCCCAAAGGTTGACTTGGTCGCCGGACCCGAGGGGAAATTCGACGGTGAAGTTATCCCCGAAGTAGAAGTGAAACTTTTGGAGGGATTCGATGATGAGGTAGTTGACCGGGAACCAGATGGGGCCGCGCCAGTTGGAGTTGCCGCCGAATAGGCTGGTGGTCGATTCCGCTGGTTCGTAATTGACCCGATAGGTCTCCTGGTTGACGCGGAGTTCGAAGGGGCTGTCCTTATGGAATTTCGATAGGGCGCGGACACCGTAGTCGGAGAGGAACTCGTTGGGGTCCACCATGCGACGGAGGATGCGGCGGAGTTTGTCCGGGGTGACGACCGATAGGAGGACCCGTTCTTCCTGGCCGCGTTCGAAGAGCGAGGCGACGTTATGGCAAAGGTCGGGCCGGTGACGCATGAACCATTGCATCCGGTGGCGGAAGCCATGGAGGTTGGCGATCTGGGTGGCGTCGATGGTGGTGACGGCGAACAGGGGGATGAGGCCAACCATGCTGCGGATGCGCATCCGGAATGGCTCGCGGTCGGGCACGCGGAGAAGATCATAATAGAACCCGTCCTGTTCGTCCCATAGGCTGTCCTTGCCGGGCTTGTTCATGGCGCTGGCGATGTAGAGAAAATGCTCGAAGAACTTACTGGCGATGTCCTCGTAAGCCCTGTTGTGTTCGGCCAAGTCGAGGGCCAGAGTTAGCATGTTCAGGCAGTACATGGCCATCCAGCTGGTGCCGTCGGATTGTTCGATGATGCCCCCGGTGGGCAGGGGGGCGGAGCGATCGAATACGCCGATGTTATCGAGGCCGAGGAAGCCTCCCTCAAAGACGTTATTGCCGGCGGCGTCTTTGCGGTTGACCCACCAGGTGAAGTTCATCAGGAGCTTATGAAAGCAGCGTTCGAGGAAGGCGAAATCGGGCTTGCCCGCGAGACGGCGGTCGATTTGGAAGACCCGATGGACGGCCCAGGCGTGGACGGGCGGATTGACGTCGCCGAAGGCCCATTCATAGGCAGGGATTTGCCCGTTGGGGTGCATGTACC
>JBBRIO010000115.1:0-11219 GCA_038220855.1 Bryobacterales bacterium
AGACCTGGGCGCAGAAGGATCTCGACGCCAAAGGCCGCCCGGCCGTCCTGCCCAATACGTCCCCGACCGAACAGGGCAATATGGTCTATCCCAATTCTCCCGGCGCGACCAATTTCCAGGCCCCGAGCTACTCGCCGTCTACGAAGTTGCACTACGTCATGACCCGCGATGAAGGCGGGGTCTTCTACTCCGGCGACGATACTTACAAAGAGGGCAGTTGGTACTTAGCCGGCCGCTTCGTCTCGAAACCGGGTGAAGAAGCCACCGGCGCAATCAAGGCGATGGACCCGAAAACCGGTACCGCGAAGTGGGAGTATCCGTTGAGCTCGCCCTCCTGGGCTGGCGTCTTGACGACGGCTGGCGGCCTGGCCGTAAGCGCCACCGGAGACGGCGACGTGCTGGCTTTGGACGACACAACCGGCAAACTGCTCTGGAAGTTCCCCACTGGCGGAAAGGCGTTTGCTAACCCGATCAGCTACACCGCCGCCGACGGCAAACAGCACATCGCCATCGCCACCGGTCACACCCTGTGGTCGTTCTCGATCGAGTAGTCCAATGACCCGACGCGAATGGCTATCCGCAGCAACAACCGGGGCGATGGCCGTTCGCGCCGCGAGCCCGTCGGCCCCGAACTTCGTGCTCATCACCTGCGATGACATGGGCTACGCCGACATCGAGCCCTATCGGCCCGCGATCGGCTACACGCCGCACTTGGCGCGGATGGCGAAGGAAGGGATGCGGTTTACCTCCTGGTACGCCGCGCCGGTCTGTTCCCCGTCCCGCGCTGCCCTGATGACGGGCTGCTACCCCAAGCGGGTCGGCTTGTCGTTCGGGTCCTGGCACGCCGTGTTGATGCCGGGCGATTGGCACGGGCTGAATCCCAGCGAAGTGACCGTCGCTCGCCTCTTGCAAGCCAAGGGCTACGCGACGGCCTGTGTCGGCAAGTGGCACCTCGGCGATCAGCCGGAGTTCCTCCCGACCCGCCACGGCTTCGATTCCTTTTACGGCCTGCCGTATTCGAACGATATGCGTCCGGCGCCGAAAGCTGGAGGTGCCCAGGACTATCCGCATCCCCCTCTCCCCTTGCTGCGGAACAACGATGTGCTCCGCGAGGTCACCGACCAGGATTCCCTAACCGCCGATTACACCCGAGAGGCGATCACGTTTATCGAAAAGAACCGGACGAAGCCATTCTTCCTCTACCTGCCGCACTCGATGGTCCATGGGCCGCTGGCGGCCGGCAAGGCGTGGCGCGGCAAAACGGGGAAGTCGCTCTACGAAGACTCCGTAGCCGAAGTCGACGACAGCGTCGGCCAGATTCTCGGAACGCTTAAGCGGCTGAGGCTTGACTCGAACACGCTCGTGATCTTCCTAAGCGACAACGGCGGCACCCCGCGGGCCAACAACCAACCGTTGCGAGGCAATAAGGGCAGCACGTGGGAAGGGGGCATGCGGGTCCCTGCTCTGGCGTGGTGGCCTGGCCGGGTGCCGCAGGGGCGGACGTCGGACGCCATCGTTTCAAACATGGACGTGCTCCCTACCTTCGCGAAACTCGCCGGGGCATCGCTGCCCGCTGCGCGCAAGATCGATGGCCAGGAACTCAGCGCTCTCTTGGCCGGAGGGACGCAGATCGGCTCTGCCTACGACGCGTTCTACTTCTACCACGCCAATCAACTGAAAGCGGTCAGACGGGGAGCTTGGAAGCTCCATACGTCGGGCGAACTCTACGACCTGGCCGCTGACATCGGTGAAGCCAAGGACGTCTCGTCTGAGCACCCGGATATCGTCCGCGAGTTACAAGCCAAGCTCGCCGAAGCTCGCGCCGACATGGGCGACGGGTCCGCCGAAGGGCCCAACGTCCGTCCCGTCGGCAAGGCCAAAGGACCACTTCGGTTCTGGATCTCGCGGCATCCTGAGTCGGGCTTCCCTCCGCAAGCGCCGGTTAAATCGGTTCCTGGCGCGCCGGTGCTTTAGCGGATTGGTCCGCTCCGCAGCAGGCCCTTGAGACGTTCGACGGTCGCGACATGCGCAAGATCCCCGGCGACGTTGTGCGTCTCGTGAGGGTCGTTCTGGTGGTCAAAGAGCGCCGTTCCTCGCCGCCCTTCGTCCCACTCGGTGTAGCGCCAACGTTCGTCGCGAACGCTGCGCCCGACCGCCCAGTGGCGGACCTGGACCGTGTATGCCGGACGATCCCACGCCGCTTGCGGCTGCTTCAGCAACGGTGCCAGAGAGGTCCCTTGCAGCCACGCCGCCGCCGGCAGCGTGCAGAGGTCGACGAGCGTCGGGTAAAGGTCGAGATACTGCACCACTCGCGGTGAGGCCTGCCCTGCGGTATTTAAACGCGGATCGGCAATGATCACCGGCCCCCGGGCCGACACCTCAAACAAAGTGCCCTTGGCCCACATCCCTTTCTCACTCAGATGCCACCCATGATCGCCCCACAGAACGACGATCGTGTTTCGATCGGCCCCGGTCGCTTTCAGCTTGTCCAGCACCCGGCCCAACTGAGCGTCCATGTAGCTGATGCAGGCATAGTAGCCGCGCATCGCCTCCCGGGCTTCGAGAGCGGTGAAAGACCGCCCCGCGAAAAGGTCGATATTTTGGCGGAACTCATCCGGCGGCATGCCCTTCAACTGCCGCGGTTCGGTGTCAAAGTCCGGCGGCAGCGGCATCGCCTGGGTCTGATAGAGATCAAAAAACTCTTTCGGCGCCAACAGCGGAACGTGCGGCTTGTGAAAGCCCACGGCGAGGAAAAATGGTTTCGCCGCGGCGGCCAACTTTCCGAGTTCGTTGATGGCTTGGTCGGCGATTGTCGCGTCGAGGCCGCGGTCGCCTTCGGCCAGCGGCGCGACGATATTAGCCCACGCGAAGGTAGTCGGGTCCCCGACCCGTGGGTTTCGATACGGCGATTCGTTGCGATCCCAATAGGACGGGTCCTCTGCCTGCTGGCGGGCGCGCTGGGCGGGCGTAAACCAGGCTTTTGGTACTGGCTCATCAGGGCGGAAGCCTCGATTCGGGCCGTGCCAAACTTTGCCGAAATTAGCGGTGGCGTAACCGTTCTGCGCGAAGTAGGCCGGCATCATCGCTTGACCCGGTTCCAGGTGCAGCACCGTGTTGTTGTCGAGCACGCGGGTGCTGGTCGGATAGCGGCCGGAGAGCACCGACGAGCGCGTCGGATTGCAAAGCGGGAACTGACAGTAGGCCTTTTCGAACCGGACGCCTTGCCGGGCGAGGCGATCAAGGTTCGGCGTCTTGGCTACGGGGTCGCCGTAGCAACCGATGCGGCAGTCCAAATCGTCGACCACGACGAACAGGACATTGGGTCGCGCGGGCTACGCCAGCGCAGCGATTTGGCTGAGGAAAAATCGGCGAGAGATTGGCATAACAGAATTAGACCTTGGTCCGAACCCGGCTGATGATGGCTGCACCCAGAAGGTAGCAGGCGGCGAGAAAGAACAGGCAGCCGCTGTCCGAGACGCCGGAGTGCTTCATCCAACCAAAGACGTGGTTGCCGAGGTAGCCCGCCAGGTTTGCGATGAGGTTGATCAAGCCAATGGCCGTCGCAGCCGCGGAGGCGGTGAGCGTGAGCGTCGGCAGGGCCCAGAAGGGCGAGGGCCATGAATAGGCGACCAGACCGGTGAGACAGAGCCAGATCATGACGAGCCAGAACGGTTGCCCCGGGATCGCGCTGGCGGCCAGGAACACGCCGGTGGTCGCTTGGCCCGCAACGCAGTGCCACTTCCGTTCGTTATGCCGATCGGACGAGTAGCCAGCATAAAGCACACCAACGACCCCGAACAGATAGAATAGTCCGCTGAAGAAAAGGGAGGCCCGGTCCGAGCCGCCGGAGAGGCTCTTCACCGTGGTCGGCAACCAGAAGCCGAGGGCGTAGCCGCCGGTGTTGGCGGCAAAAATTCCAAGCGCGAGAATCCAAACATTTGGCAGGCGCAGCGCCTGACTGACCGATACTTTTTGGACGGTTTCTTTTGCGGCGGCTTCGGCGGCGAGGGTGCCTTCCAGGTAGTCCCGCTCCTTTGCGCTGAGCCACTTGGCGTGGCGGGGGCGGTCAGTAAAAATGCAGAGCGTGACAACGCCGAGGACGACGGCCGGCAAGCCTTCCAGGATAAACAGCCACTGCCAGCCGAGGAGGCCGAACCAGTTCACGTCGAGGAGAAGAGCCGAGACGGGAGCGCCGAGCGCCATGCTGACGGGGATGGCTACGATGAAGCCGGACATGGCGCGGGCGCGATCCTTTTCCGGAAACCAATGGGTGAAATAGACGATGATGCCGGGGAAGAAACCGGCTTCAGCGACCCCGAGGAAGAAGCGGGCGAGATTGAATTGAAACGGGGTTTGGACGAAGGCGGTGGCGGCGGAGAGGAAGCCCCAAGTGATGAGGATACGGGCGAACCATTTGCGGGCGCTCCACCGTTCGACGAGGAGGGCGCCGGGGATTTCGAGCAGCAGATAGCCGATGAAAAAAATCCCGATGCCGAAGCCGAAGACTTCTTCGGAGAAGCCGAGGTCGCTGGCCATGCGGAGCTTGGCGAAGCCGACGTTAGCGCGGTCGAGGTAGGCGACGAGGTAAAGCAGAATCGTGAAGGGAAGAATCCGCCAGGCGACCTTGCGACGGAGTGCGGCGACCTCCTCGACCGACATGGGGCTATGGCTGTTCAAAGAGGGTGCCGCGGCCGAGGCGCCAATCGGGGTCGAGGCGGCGCTTGACGGCTTTCATGGAATCGATTTGTTCGGGCGTGTATTGGATCGACAGGAACTTCGCCTTGCGTTTCCCGAGGCCGTGTTCGGCGGCGACGGAGCCGCCGAGTGACGCTGCTTTTTTCGCGAAAATGCTGAGCGCTTCGGTGCCGGCGTCGAACTCGGCTTGGGTGGCGGGAAGCATGTTGACGTGGGGATGGGCGTCACCGACGTGGCCGAAGATGCAGTAATGGCCGGGCATGATGCGATCCATGTGCTCGCGGTAGAAGGCGAACATTTCGAGGTTCTTTTCGACGGGGACGGAGAAGTCGGTGCCGAGGGAAGGGAAGCCGTTGCGCTGGGAGATGGCGAGGGCGGTTTCGGGGAGGGCGTGGCGGAATTTGCGGAAGCGTTCGCGGTCGAAATCGGAGGAGCCGAACCAGCTTTCCGATTCCATGGCGCCGGTCTGTTCGAGGCGATCGGCCCAGGCGTCGATGTCGGCTTCGTGCTCGATGATCTGTTCCATGATGAGCGCGGCGCGGGCGCGTTTGGGGACGTCGGGGAAGCGCTGTTCGATCATGCGGAGGGCGGGGTCGTCGACGTACTCCAACATGCGGAGACCGGGGACGGCTCGCCATTGCGCGAGGGCGGAAAGAGACGCTTCGTCGGAGGGGAAGAAGATGATGCCGTTGAGTAGTTCTTTCGGGTTGGGCAGGAGTTGGACGTCGGCTTCGAGGACGATGCAAAGGGTGCCTTCCGAGCCCGTGAACAGGTCGATCCAGTCCATGCCGGGGCGGAGGGCGTAGCCGGCGGAATGTTTTTTCGTGGGCGGTTGGGGGATGGTGGGGACGTCGAAATCGATCGCGTCGCCGCGGCGAACGTCCATGACCCGGCCGTCGACCAGCGCGACGCGGAGCCGCTGAATCCAGCGGCTGGTGGCTCCGTATTTGAAGCTGCGCGAGCCGCTGGAATTGGCGGCGATGGTGCCGCCGAGGAAGGCCATGGTTTCGGTGGGATCCGGGGGATAAAACTGGTTGGTGGTCTTGGCGGCGGCGTGGAGTTCGTGGAGGGTGGCGCCGGAGCCGACGGTGGCGAAGCCATCGTGAATGTCGAGGCGGCGGAACTTTTCCATCGAGATCTGCCAGCCACCGAAGGGGACGCGGCCGCCGGTGAGGCCGCTGCCGCCGCCGGCGATAGTGATGGGGATTTTGGCCTCGTTCGCCTCGGCCAGGATGGCGAGGAGTTCGGCTTCATTGGCGGGGATCAGGGTCTTTTCGGCGTGGCCTTTGGCACCGCTGGCATCTTCGAGATAGCTCCAACTCATGGGACTCCTATTGTATGAGAGCGAGGCGCAAGGGTGCCTCCACCAACTGGACAATGGTTTGTAGGAATTTGGCGGCGGCGAGGCCGTCGGCGACGCGATGGTCGACAGAAAGGGACAGGGGAACGGTCAGGCGGGCGACCACTTGGCCATCGACGACGACCGGCCTTTGGGCGATCCGGCCGATGGCGAGGATCGCGCTTTGCGGGGGATTCAAGATGGCCTGGAAGCGGTCGACGCCGAAGGTGCCGAGGTTCGAAAGGGTGACGCTGCCGTCTTCGAGGTCTTCGCGTTTAGCCTTGTTTTGGCGGCAGCGTTCGACGAGGGCGGCGCGGTCGGCGGCGATGGCGGCGAGGGACTTCTGGTCAGCGTCGCGGATGACCGGAACGAGGAGGCGGTCGCCGGCGTCGACCGCAAGGCCGATGTGGATTTGGGTGCGCGGGCTGATCGAGTTGTTCACCCAATGGGCATTGAGACGGGGGTGCTGTTTCAGGGCGAGCGCGACGGCTTTGATGAGGATGTCGTTGTAGGAGACGCGGGTCGGGAGCAGGGGAAGAAGCTCG
This sequence comes from Bryobacterales bacterium, assembly GCA_038220855.1. Taxonomy (GTDB): domain Bacteria; phylum Acidobacteriota; class Terriglobia; order Bryobacterales; family Bryobacteraceae. Next base: position 6,580 of record JBBRIO010000115.1, read on the forward strand.
TTACGGAGGCTGAAGAGAGCGGTGGCGTCAGCGTCGGCGTGGAGATAGAAGTGAGGGGCGCGGAAGGCCTCCTCCATGCGGGTGGCGACGGTCGCGCGAACCGAGGCGGCGGGCTTTTCGAGCTTCAAGACGTCGGCTTCGATGATGCGGGGGGCTCCTTCGCGGGCGGTGACGGTGGCGAGGTCTACGCCGAGCGCTTTAGCGGCGGCACGGGCGCGGGGGCTGGCGGGAAGGGTTGGGGATGGAGAGGCTTCGTCTGCTTGCAGGAGGTGGCCGAGGAGTTGGCCGACGGTGACGGTGGTACCGGCGGCGGGGGCTTCGTCCGGGATGTAAAGGGTGCCGGCGTCGAGCGATTCGACGTCCATAGTGACCTTGTCGCTTTCGAGTGAATAGATGGGCTGGCCGACGGTGACAGTCGAGCCGTGGGGCACGAGCCAACCGGCGAAGGTACCTTCTTCCATGGACCAGCCGAGACGGGGAACTGTGATGTCGATGGGCATCTTATTCGTGGGCCAGCCTTCGAATGGCTGTGACGATTTGGTCGAGCGCGGGGATGACGGCGGGTTCAAGGCTGGGGCTGTCGAGACGGGGAACTGTGAAGGCGATGGGCATACTACTCCTGGGCCAGCCTGCGAATGGCGATGACGATTTGGTCGAGCGTGGGGATGACGGCGGAGTCGGGGGTGGGGCTGTAGGGGGTCCGGCGCGAAGGCTCGGTTCGAGGCGGGGACAGTGATGCGATTTGGTCGAACGCCGGGATGACGGCGGGTTCGAGGGTGGGGCAATAGGGGCCGTCGCGAAGGCTCGATTCGAGACGGGGACAGTGATGCGATTTGGTCGAGCGCCGGGGATGACGGCGACTTCGCAGGTGAGGCTGTCGAGACGGGGAACTGTGATGGCGATGGGCATCTTATTCGTGGGCCAGCCTTTTGATCTCGGCGACGATCAGGTCGAGCGACGGAATGACGGCGGGTTCGAGGGTGGGGCTGTAGGGGGTGGGCGCGAAGGCTCCGTTGATGCGGCGGATGGGCGCGTCGAGATAGTCGAAGCCCTGATCGGCGATCTGGGCGGCGATTTCGGCTCCGAGGCTGCAAGGGGCGAAGGCCTCATCAATGATGAGGAGGCGGCCGGTTTTGCGGACCGATTGGAGGATGGTGGCCGCGTCGAGGGGCGAGACGGTGCGGGGGTCGATGACTTCGACAGAGAGCCCTTCGCCGGCGAGTTGGCGGGCGGCGGCGAGGGCTCGCTGGGCCATGAGGGCGATGCCGACGACGGTGATTTGGGTGCCTTCGAGCAGGATCCGGGCTTTGCCGAACCCGATTTCATAAGGCTCGACGGGGACGGGGCCCTTAACGGCCATCAGCTCGCGCGGTTCGAGGAAGAGGACGGGATCGTCGGAACGGAGGGCATGGAGGAAGAGCCCTTTGGCGTCGTAGGGCGTGGAGGGGATGACGACGCGGAGGCCGGGAATATGGCTGTAAATGGAGTGATAGCTGCCGGAGTGATGGGTGGCGGCGGCGTGTCCAATGCCGATGCAGCCGCGGAGGAGGACGGGCATTTTGAGGCGGCCGCTGCTCATGTATTGCATCTTGGCGATCTGGTTGACGAGCTCGCCGAAGGCGTCGTTGATGAAGTCGATGAACATGAAGTCGACGACGGGGCGAGCACCGGCCATGGCGGCGCCGCAGGCCATGCCGACGAAGCCGCGTTCGGCGATGGGGGTATCGCGGAGGCGTTGGGGGCCGTACTTGGCAAAGAGGCCGGCGGTGGTTCCGAAGTTGCCGCCGCGGATGCCGATGCCTTCGCCGAAGACGAATATGTTGGGGTTTACGGCCATTTCGGAGTCGAGTGCTTCGAGGGTGGCGGCGGCGAAGGAGAGTTCCCGGGTGGCGGCGGGGCCGGGTTCGACGACGGCGCGGGCGGGGGCGTAGACGTGCGTGGTGGCCGCGGCGGGGAGGGGCCACGGGGCTTTTTCGGCGGCTTCACTGGCCTGAGTTGCCTGCGCCTGGACTTCGGCATCGATCGCGTCGAGGTCAGCGGCGGAGGCTTCGCCGGAGGCGATGAGCGAGGCGCGGAGGCGCTTGATGGGGCAGCGTTCGCGCCAGGCGGCGACGTCTTCGCGGGTGCGGTAGGTATAGTCGCCCATGCCTTCGGAGTGGGGGCGGGTGCGGTAGGTTTTGCACTCTAGGAGGGTGGGCCCGGCACCGGAGCGAGCGCGTTCGACGGCTTGCTGGGCGGCTTGGCTGATGGCGAGAACGTCGTTGCCATCGAGCTGGACGCCGGGTAGCCCGTAGGCCGGGGCGCGGGAGGCGACGTCGGGGTTACCGGCGGCGTCGGCGAAGGGGACTTCGGTAGCGAACTGGTTGTTCTCGCAGACGAAGAGGACGGGCAGCTTCCAGATGGAGGCCATGTTGAGGCCTTCGTGAAAGGCCCCGTTGTTGGTGGCTCCATCGCCGAAGAAGGCGACGGCGACCTGGGTGGTTTGGCGGAGCGCGAAGCTATAGCCAGCGCCGGCGGCCTGGAGGATGGACGGGCCGACGATGCCGCTGGTGCCCATCATGCCGATCTCGGGCGAGAACAGGTGCATGGAGCCGCCGCGACCGCGGGAGCAGCCGGTTTCGCGGCCGAAGAGCTCGGCGAAGAGCTCGATGGGGGGCATGCCTTTGGCGAGGGCGTGGCCGTGGCCGCGATGGGTGCTGAAGATGGCGTCGTCAGGGTTGAGATGGGCGCAGACGCCGGTGGCGATGGCTTCCTGGCCGACGTAGGTGTGGCAGGCGCCATGGACGAGGCCGCGGGCATGGCAGCGGGCGAGTTGCTCCTCGCTGGCCCGGATCAACTGCATGGTGCGGTAGAGCGACAGGGTCATAGGGGTTTCCGGAGGGAGCCGCCGGCGTTGAGGGCGAGGTTGCCGCCGTCCATGGGGATGATGGCGCCGGTGATCCACCGGGAGGCATCGGAGGCGAGAAGGACGGCGAGGCCTTGGACGTCGGTGGGGTGGCCGAAGCGGCCGGCGGGGATGCCGCTGAGGAACTTGTCGGCCAGCCCGGGGGTGGTGGCGATACGAGCTTCGAGGCTGGGGTTGAGGACTTGGGCGGGGAGGATGGCATTGACCCGGACGCCGGCGGAGGCCCACTCGGTGCTGAGTTCGCGGGTCATTTGGATGACGGCGGCCATGGCCATGCTGTAGGCGATGTGGCCGCGGCCGAGGGCGGTGACGCCGGCGATGGAGCCGATGTTGACGATGGAGCCGGAGCCGGCGGCGATCATGCGGCGACCGGCTTCCTGGCAGGCGCAGAAGCGGCCGAGGACGAGGTTGCGCCAGACCTGTTCGACGTCTTCGAGGGAGATGTCTTCGGGGGCGCCGAGGAGGGCTTCGCCGGCGACGTTGCCGAGGAAGTCGATGCGGCCGAAGGCGGCGTCGAGGGTCTGGAAGAGCTGGCGGACCTGGGCGGGATCGGAGATGTCGTGGACGGCGGGGAGGGCGCGGCGGCCGAGTTGGGTGATCTCGCCGGCGGTGCGGTGGAGGCCGGGTTCGTTGCGGTCGACGAGGAGGAGATGCGCCCCGGCTTGGGCGAGGGCGAGGGCCATGGCGCGCCCGATGCCTTGGGCGGCACCGGTGACGACGGCGACCTTATCGGTGAGATCGAAGAGGGCAGGGAACATGGATGGGAACGAACATTCTATCCCCATTGGGGGGCCAACTGGGGGGGCAATTGGCTTCGATCGTTGTTTTTTGTGTTTTTCGTGCCTTGGGAGGGGCAAAATGACGCCTGATTCGTAATTGAATCAATCAGATAGGGTGTTTTCGGCCCTGCGCAAAATTGGCTTCGTTCGTAGAGGCTGGTTAGTTCCTACCCTGCAATCATTCTAAGGCCGGGAAGTGAGCAACCGGGAACACGATTTCCGGGCGGAAGCGTGGGAGGCCCGTCTTTATTGGGTTTGGCGCTGCCAACTTTATTTTTTTGGGTTGTGAATGGCGAGTTCGAAGACGGGAAAAAGCGAATCCCCTCTGCCATTGATCAGGTTTGGCAGGTCGAGAATGAAACGCGCTACCGGGCGCCAATGTCGCAAGGCCGTCCAGGTGGGAACCATCCCGTTTCCGGGATGGCTCGGCCAGGGAGTTGGTCACCAGATGTGGGAGGCCACGGAGGCTTTTGCACGGTCCGCTGCATACTCGAAACTGCTGATTCCGGTGTGTGCATCGCATCTCGGGCTTCGGCACTCGCGAGAAGTTACCCACCCCTACTCACCAAAAGTTGACCAACAACCCGGCTTTCGCGTCGAAGGTCCGCCGGCTCACTGCCACGCGGCACCGCCCCGCAGGATGATGACGGCTTAAAATGTCCTTTCAGGAGGAAGGACTTACGCGCCTGCGACCCAGATGCTGGAGTGACTCTCCGTGGCCTGACCCGTGGCAAGGCCTGATTTCGGTGTGGTCAACTCTATCCGAGCACAGGTGGTCAATTTCCCGTGAGCGGCGTGGCATCTCGGGCGCCCGAAGGTTCGATCAATCCGTCGGCTTCCTGGTGTGCGGACGGTTGGCGCGACAAGTTATCCTTGTTGGTCTCGAGGATGACTAAATTCTGATGGAGTGGTGGACAAGCATCCGGTGGGAGCCTTTCTGGCGCTTCACCTGCCAC
>JBBRIO010000116.1:0-11164 GCA_038220855.1 Bryobacterales bacterium
GGGGAACCAGTCACCACCCAGCGGCCCGCCAAACGCGACGAACGCCTCGTCCTATATGCCGTCGGCCTCGGCATCCCCCCGAAAACAACCCACGCGCCTGGAGCGCCGGCCCCCACTTCGCCGCTCATCGAAACCGACGACGTTACCCTTTATTTCCGCAAAGTCTCGATCCCCTCCGATCTTACCCGCGGACCCACCGTTCAGGAAGAGATGATCGTCGATTGGAGCGGCTTAGTTCCTGGTTACGTTGGGCTCTACCAAATCAATCTCCGCGTTCCCGGCTTTCACGAAAAAGGCCAGGATCTCAAGGTCGTGATTACCATAGGCGGCGTGAGCAGCCCCCTGTCCGGTAACTTCGTCCCCACCGTCGCCGTAGAGTAGTTCAGCAGAGGTAGTAGCCTGGACGGGATAGTACCTCCGTAGGCTGTTGAATTTTCGATTCCGGCTATACTGTTAGAGTCAGGTCTCTGACCACTAAGCCGATGCTCTCCCGTACAATCTTCGCCTGCTTCCTCGCCCTCACCCTCTTGCTGGGTTCCTGTTCCCGCGATCCCGAAACTCGGAAAAAGAAGTTTCTCGCTAACGGGAATAAGTATTTTGAAACCGGCAAATTCCGCGAGGCCTCAATCATGTTCCGGAATGCCCTCAAAGAGGACGCCCGCTACGGAGAAGCCTACTATCGGCTCGCCCTGACCTCGCTGAGGCTGGGCCAGTACCCCGATGCCGTCAACGCCTTTAAACGGTCCGTCGAACTGCAACCGGACAATCTTGACGCTGCCCGGCAGTTGTCCGATATCTACATTTCTGTCTACGCCAGTGACCCGAAGAAACAGGCTGGCTTCCTCAAGGAGACTGAGGATATCGCTGTTCGACTGAAGAAGACCCACCCCAATTCGTACCAGTATCTACGGTTGCAGGGCATGATCGATCAGGTCGGGCAGAAACCGCAGGAAGCGCTCGATCACTTCCTCGCGGCTGACAAAGCAAAACCAGGTGAGCCGGACATGCAGGTTTCTATCGCCTCCATGTATATGGCCCTGAAACGGGAACCCGAAGGCGAAGCTCTCCTCGTTAAGCTCCTCGAAACTTCCAAAGGCTTCCTCCGCGGCTACGATCTCCTCTACGGTTACTACATTCGTTCGAACAGGCTCCCCGATGCTGAGCGCATCGCTAGGCTCAGGGTGACGGATCATCCCGAGCTGATCACGGCTCGGATTGCCCTCGCTGCTCACCAGGGGGCTCTCGGCAAGCAGGCCGAAATGACCCAGGTGCTCGACGAAGTGATCAAAGAGAGCGCCAAATTCCCCGACGCCTACGAACAGGTCGGCTCCTTCTATTTCCGCCTCCGCGACTTTGATCGCGCGATTAAGATTCGAGAGCAGGGGATCGCCGCCGCTAAGGATGACGCCATGAAAAAGACCTTGCGGAAAGGCATCGTGGAATCTCTCAGCGCGCAGAACAAAATTACCGAAGCCCAGACGATGGTCGAAGCCATGTTGAAAGCCGACCCGAAAGACCCGGAGGCGATCTCCATCCGCGCCCACCTCTGGCTCCTTGGGGGCAAGCCGGAAAATCTGAATGCCGCCCTCGCCGATCTTCAGTCGGTTGTCTCCAAGCTGCCCGAGAACTTTGTCCTCCGCTTCGATCTCGGCAATGCTCTCATGATTCGCGGCGACCTTGATGCCGCAAAAGTCCAGCTCCTCGAAGTCTTGAAGCTAAAACCAGATTTCTTCCCCGCCCGTAATGCCCTCGCCCAACTTAGCCTTCAAAAACAGGATTGGACCACCGCTCTGCAACTCTCTGGGGAAGTGCTCGGGCAAGCGCCCAACAATCTGTTCGGTCGCCTGGTGCGCTCGCACGCTTTGATGGCTCAAAACAATCGCCCGCAAGCCAAAGCCCTCCTGCAGGAGACCATTCAGATGTATCCGAAGTCGAAAGACGCTCGCTACCAGCTTGGTTTCGCCTACTTTATGGAGAAAGATTATAAGAATGCGGAGGAAAACTTCCGCGCGGTCTACTTTACCGAGCCTCCCGACCTCCGTGGCCTCATGGGACTAATTGAAACCCACATGGCTCAGCAACACTATGATGTTGCCGCTAAACTCGTTGACGCCGAAATCGTCCGCTACCCGAAAGCTCTCGCTTTCCAAGTCGCTCGCGGAACCGTTGCTATCCGTGCCGGGCAATACGATACTGCCATCGAAATGTTCCGAAAGGTCTCCCAAGTCCAAAGCGACCAGCCCGACTTATACATGCGCCTAGCCGAAGCTCAGAAGCTGAAAGGTGACTTCCAGGGCGCGCTCGACTCGTGGAAAAAAGCCTCCGACCTCGCGCCAGCCAATGTCACGCCGCTCATCAATCGCGCTATGACTCTCGACGGCATGAAGCGCCTAACCGAAGCCCGGCCTCTCTACGATCAGGTCCTTCGCATCCAGCCAGATAACCCGCTCGCCCTCAATAACCTCGCCTATCTCCTCGCCGAGGAAGGCAACGAATTGGATGCCGCCCTCACTCTCGCCCAGCGCGCCAGGCAGAAACAACCCAACGACCCCATGATCGCCGACACCCTCGGCTGGATTTATATCAAGAAGGGCCTCGCCAATAACGCCTTGGCTATCTTCTCGGACCTAACAACCAAACACCCCACCATCCCGGTCTTCCACTACCATCACGCCATGGCCCTCTCTCAGCGCGGTGACAAAGTGCAGGCCAAACGCTCGCTCGACCTGGCTCTCAAGAACAATCCGCAGAAACAAGAGCTCGAAGACATCAAAAAACTTCAGCAGAAACTCGGCTAAATTCCGCTATGCGTCTCGCGCTCCTCTGCTTCCTGGCGGTCACCTCGCTGACCGCCGCCGTTCTTCGAAAAGATCTACCCCCGGGTCCCCTAAGTTTGCTCGTCTCGGTTCCGGCCCCCGCCACGCTCGGCCAAGGCAGCGTTACTGTTGAACTCCGTCGCCAAAACGAAGTCATGCTCTTGAAGCAACTTCACGCTGGCGATGGGGATTTTTTCACCTACGTCGGTTCGGGTGCCGGGCTCTCCCTCCACATTACCCACCCCGCCAACGTCCCCGTCCGCACTACCTTCCGCCCCCTTCCCGCCGGCTCCCAGTTCGAAGCCGAGCCCAATAACTTCTGGGGGAACGCTACTCCCTTCCGCCTCGGTCAACTAGTGGTCGCCTCCGGCGACGAAACTCCGTATATCCCGCTCGGTGATTCCCGAAAACAAGCCCCCGCCGAAGACTGGTTCCGCTTCGAGTTTTCCTCTCCCACCCCTCAACTTCTCCATCTCGCTCTCGATCTCAACGACCGCGACAACATCCCCGTCGATGTCTCGCTTCACCACCTCATCAACGGTAAACTCACCGAGTACTCGGAAGGCGAAGACCCTGTCGCCCTCCCCCATGAAGTCCAAGCCCTCCCGGGCAACAAGTTCACGACCCGCACCCTCCGCCAACCCGGTACCTACTTCGTCCGCGTTCGCATGTCCCACCCCGCCTATCAACTCCTCACCCGCCTCTACAACCTCCCGCCCTATACAAATCCTCGCGAAGCCGTGCAAACCGCCATCGACTACCTCGTCGCCGCCGGCGACTCCTGGCACGCCAACACCCCCCGTCGCGGCGGCGTCTACGACCGCATCTCCTCTCCCCATCAGGAAACCTCCCTCTGCGTCGCCTGCCATCCCACCCACTTCACGCTCCGCGCCCAACTCTACGCTAACCGCCACGGCTACTCGACCCATTACCCTAATCAACTCGCCTTCCTCACCGAGCGTTTTTACAACAACCCCCGTCCCCTCTACGGCTTCGAAAGAGAAGGTGCCGTTTGGTCCCGTGTCATCTCCGCCGGAGCCAACGTCCTCAGCCGCATGTCCCATCTCAACTCGCTCTACGAGCAGCAAACCGGAACCCCCCGCCGCGCTGACTTCCACAACGGCATCGGCGAATATCTCAAGCTTTACTACCGTGACCGGACCAAACTTCCCCCCGACGAAACCAACGGCAACACGCCGCTAGTCTCCACCTACGAAGTCGCCTGGTACGCCTGGGAAAACACCCGCGACCCTCAAATCGCCGCCCTTTTAACGCAAGACGCCGTCAAGAACACGATCGACCTCTGCTACCAAACCCTCGCGCTGGCTGCGGTTGCTAAATTTGAAAACGACAAAGTCAAACACGGCCCCCAAATCGCCGCCAACGCCGCCCGTCTCCTCTCCCTCCAGCGTCCCGACGGCCAGTGGTCTGCTAAGCTCGAATCCTCGTCGCTCCCCGTCGAATTCCAAACCGGCCACGCCCTCTGGACCCTTCACGCCGCCGGCATCTCCCTCTCCAACCCCCAGATTAAGAAGGGTATCGACTTCCTCCTGGCGCGTCAACAATCCTTCGGCGGATGGCTCGACCCGCTCCAGACTTACGAGAACTTCCGCACCCCCTTCCGCGAGACGCAAATGGCCGTCCTCGCCCTCAGCGCGTACTACCCCCAGGCGTGTGCCCCCGCCCCGCCCCCGTACTCAAAACCCACCCCCAAATTCGCCCAACTCGGTGACCCGAGCAAACTCGTCCAACGCCAAGCCGCCTTTGACATCCGCCGCCTCTACAGCCAATACCCCGACACCCTCGCTCAGCCTCTCCTGGCGGCGCTCGCCTCGAAAGACGAACGGACCCGTTGGGGGGCCACCCGCGTTTTCTCCTCCCACTTCGCAGCCCTCGCCCGTCGTCCCGAGTTCGCTGCCCCCCTCGCCAAACTACTGGACGATCCCGCCCCCGCGGTCCGCCTCCAAGCCGCCAAAGCCCTCTGGCAGTTTTGGTTCTGGTCCCCCAACCTTCCCGCCAAAGAGGTGATTGAAGACTCGCTCCTCTCGGCCCTCGCCAAACCCCAAAGTCCGTGGCTCGAACGTGCTCTCCACGAAGCCGTCTATAACCTCGCCGACGAAAACATCCGCTATCTCTATAACAATTGGGTCCCCGGCATCGCCCGTCCCGCCGATCGCGATCAGGTCGTCTCCGGCCGCCTCGCCGTCGAAGATCGCCTCGCGACTAAATTCGCGAAAATCCTGGAGACCGGTCCAAACCTCCAGAAAAGGCACCTTCTCACCGGCCTCACCGAATTCGAACTCCGCCGTGGCGACGTCTACGACCCCACGGCCGATCACGCCGCGCCCTTCCCCCCCGTCTACAACCGCATCGGCAACGACGTCGAGCAAATCGTCTTCTTCGGCCCTGCCAACGACCGTCTCGCCCGCGCCCTCCTCCCCTTGCTCAAAGACCCCGACCTCGGCCCTGCCGCCCGCGCCGCCTCTCCCATCCTGCGAGACGCCAACTTCGGCGACGCCTCGCGCCTCGCCGGGCCTCTCAAGAACGATCGCGAACCCATCGTCCAAATCCTCCTCGCGGAACAACCCGCGTCCCTCCCGAACCTCCGCGCCTGGAATCGCGCCCCGGTCCCCCCCCGTAAACCCGGTGCCCCTCGCGCCCGTAGCACCGGGGCCCGTCCCGACGACGACTACTTCCGCGGATACGTCGAACCCATCCTCACGACCCGCGGCAAAGACGGCCAGGCCTGCGTCCATTGCCACGCCTCCCACACCCAGTTCAACGCCACCCTCTCGACCGCTAAATCCGTCATTAATCTCGAAGACCCCGAGTCGAGCCTGATCCTTCTCAAACCCCTCACCGATGCCGAAAGCGAAGGAACGCTTGGCGCCAAAAAACTCTCTCACGGCGGTGGGATCCGCTTCGAAAAAGGCTCGCCCGAGTACAGCACGATCCTTAATTGGATCCGCGGTACGAAACCCTGATGAACCATCCCGCCACCCCCTACGTCGCCCCATTTGCGGCCTTCATGCTCCTCCTCGTCCTTGCCCCCTACTGGCCGTGGGACCCCCGCCTCGAACAGTATGTCCGCGTCGCCATCCTTGCTGGCGTCATCTGGTTCTTCTCTCGTCCCGTTCTCGATTTCCGGTGCGCCGCCCCTGTTCAAAGTATCGCGGTCGGGATCGGCATTTGGCTCCTGTGGATCGCCCCCGATACGCTCTTCCCCGGCTACCGCCAGCATTGGCTCTTCACCAACTCCATCACCGGCAAGGTCTCCAGTTCCATCCCTCCCGAAGCCCTGGGCGCTACCGGCGTCCTCGTCTTCCGAACTCTCCGTGCCACCCTTCTTGTCCCCATCTTGGAAGAACTCTTCTGGCGCGGCTGGCTTATGCGCTGGCTCATCAATCCCGACTTTGAAAAGGTGAAGCTCGGTACGTACTCCCTCTCCGCCGTCCTTATCACCGCCGTCCTGTTCGCCTCCGAGCACGGGCCATTTTGGGAAGTCGGCCTCGTCACTGGTCTCATCTGGGGTCTCTGGATGGTCAGAACCAAGCGTCTTGGCGATCTCTTCCTCACCCACGGAGTGGCCAACCTCTGCCTCTCCGTCTTCACCATCTATACCGGCCGCTGGGAATATTGGATGTAAAAGTGTCGCGGTGAAAGTATTTCTTTATTTCATCGGCAAGCCCCGCGACCAGCCTGCCAAAGTTCTCGTCGCCGAGTACCTTAAGCGGACCTCCCGCTACGCGCCTTGCGAATCCCGCGAGGTCAAGCCCAACGCCTTTGACTTCCTCGACCGCCACGCCTCGGCCTACAAAATCTTTCTCGACCCGGCCGGCAAACAAATGGACTCTCCCCGTTTTGCGACTCTTCTGGGGAAGCTGGAAGACGAAGGCCGCGAAGTTGTCTTCCTCCTCGGTGGCCACGATGGACTAACCGAACAGCATCGCCAGCGCGCCGATCTGCTCTTATCGCTGAGTACGATGACCTGGCCCCACGAACTAGCCCGTGCCATGCTCGCCGAACAGATCTACCGCGCCTTCGCCACGCTCCGCGGCCATCCCTACGCCCGTTGACTCCGCCGCGAAAAGAGTCAGCCGACCCTCTTATCGCCGGGCCCGTCATGGCCCGGACTCTCTTGCTTAGAATCGAGTAACTGACCGCGCCCAGCCACTTGGCTGAATATGGTCGGGCAGTTCCGATTCGCTCGCACGGCGACTCGCCGTTTGCTGTCTTTGCATTTACTACGTTACTGAGCGCGGGACGACTGGAGGGGCCTGTGGACCCGCAACGCGTTGGCAAAGCCCCCGACCCATGGATCAGGGCTCAACCTTAAAAAATTTCCGGGTCCAGTCCCGGGGCGAACAGCACGAGCGAATCGTAGCTGGAATCGCAGACCGCAATTCCGCCCGAGGTGTTCACCGCTGGAGGAGGTTCGGCGTGCTCGCTGTGATTACCTTTTGGTGAAGCGGTCTACTACTGCAACGGTTGAGGGCGAGGCGCGGTGGCGAGGCGCGAAATTGGGGGCGGCAACGCGGCCCAGGATTCGACGCAGAATCCGAGATAGTTCATGACCCAAATTACATAACGCACACCTTGCAATTTTTCGGGATCCCGGAAGAGCTCGCGAATGGTTTCAGTTGAGGAGCCGGCGATGAAAAATTCCCTGATGGGCTGGTTGAGTTCCAGGGAGAGAAAAGGGGTGAGCCCCGGGGCGAAGCTATTCCCGATCACGAGGACAGGGCCTGTGGGAGACGGCGCGGCGCGTTGGCCGTCGACGGAATAGACGACGGGTAAGGGGCGGACGGGGTGACCCTGGGCTTTGAGCAATGCGATCTCTTCCGGTTTGAGGCACGGGAGATACGGGCTGCCTTCATCCTGGATTTCCAGACGGACGGAGAACTTCGGTTTCTCTTTGCTGGTCATTCCAATGATGGGATCGCGCTGGAGGGTTTGGGCCACTTGACGGGCGGCCAAATGGCGGCCCGCGTAGGACCAATGCGAGTCCATAGGGCTGAAGAAGTAGAAGCCAGGATCCGTCTTTCGGGCGGAGACGGCAGGAAGGATGTCTTCAACCTCGACGTCATTGATTAGCAAATCAGCGAGCAATGTACGAACGTAAGGGTCGATCCCTCCCTTTGGGGGGAAGCCTGGAATAGTAGAGAAAAAGCGTTCCGGGTAGATGTCAAGCAGTTCGGGGACGGGTAAAACGACGAGGCGAATTCCCTTCGTTTTCAGCCACCGGTCGACGGCGACGACTTCGGCAGTGTGACTTCGTTCCTTGAAAAACTGAGCGCTGGGCACCCCATTGAGGTGAGCGGCCCCGAGCAAGTGTGGCGCCACGAAGATCGGGGACATTCCTTCGCCGATGTGAAGTGCGAAATCCGGTTTGGTCGGGTCGCTGTTCTTTCTGACAAAAAGTTGCTTGTTCTTTTGTTCATACTCAATCAAATTTTTGCGAAAGGGACCGAGCGAGTCAAACCAGGCGTCCGAGGTAGCAAACCCGGCGGCGACTTCTCTGCCTGAATTCGCTTCAGCGTGGCGGCGATGCTTTGGGAGCGCGCTTTGTCCGGTTTAAGAATATCGGCGGCGAAACCGCTGATTGAAAAGGAGGCGAGGTCGATGGAAGCGAAGATGGGGGTGCAATTCATAATGAGGCAAACGTAGGATGAAGCGGGAAAATCCTCCGCTTAAGTTAACACAGTGCTGGATGTACAGCGTTAAATATTTCTCCGCACTTTTGGAGGTCTAATGGTCGCCCATCAGCCATCCAATTAAAGAAAAGGAGATCTCGAAAAGCAGGATGGCAAAGCCGCTGAATACGTTCCGCAATCAGGTCGCCGAATACTCAATCCGCATCGACGCACAGGCCGGAACGAGTCCGTTGTGCGCGAATTCCCCCAAAGTATGGCAGAGCCCTCCTGTTTTACAAGGTGAGAAGCACATGAAATCACGCACTGCCAAGCCCTTGGCGACCCCAGGAACAGGGGACCTCAAACTGGTTGACTCAAAGCGCCCCAACGTCAATCAGTTACCGGATTCGCAAAACTGACGAAAACGCAAATTAGCGAGATGGAAACAAACAGGTCTTCTCTCGCCAACTGCACTCCTACCGCTACACCTCTGGGTCAGACAGGAATCTCGCTCGCCCCCTCGTGAACCACGTAACCTTTTCTCCCTTGGCTATATCTACATCGGCAGAAATTAAGTTTTCCTATTGTGGTCTGCAATTCGGAGAGTGGGCTCCAAATTGCTGGAAGAATCTCAGTGGCCGAGCCCAAGCTTTTGGGCACAGGAGAAATTATGCGACTCGTTTCGTTGCTCAATACATCGTTGATCATGACCGTTCTGCCCTTCTGCGCCATAACAGGCGTACAAGCACAGTCTTCCATTGTTGTTAGCGCGACCGGGATCCAGTTGAATTCCCAGCCTGGGAACGCAACTTCAGTCTCCCAGGCTTTTACCGTAACGAGCAACGCGGCGGCATTCGGCTTTCAAGTCTCCACCTCGGTTACCACTCCCGCCGGCGGCAATTGGCTCAGCGTGGACCGTTTAAGCGGAACTACGCCCAGCGCCGTCCTCGTCTCGGCCAACTCCGCCACTCTGGGAGCCGGCACCTATTCCGGCATCGTCGTCATTTCGAGTGCCGGCACCACCAATAATCCGATTACCATCCCGGTGCTATTCACCGTCGGCGGGGGAGGCTCCCAGTTGGCCTTCGCGCCCGCGTCCCTCACCTTTAACTATCAGCTCGGCGGCGGTTTTCCACCGGCGCAAACGATGTCGGTCACCTCCAACGGGCAGCCTGTAGCGTTCTCTGCCTCAGCGGTCACCATCTCCGGCGCGGGCTGGCTGGAGGTAGGCCCAGCAACCGGCTCCACGCCCGCCAACATTACCGTCAACACACCCACGGACGTTCTAAGCAGAGCCGCCCCGGGCAGTTACACCGGCTATATCGTATTGACCCCCATGTCAGGCAGCGGAACCGCTGTCCAGGTGCCGGTGACGTTGAATATAACAGGAACTCCACAATTCACCGCCAGCCCGGCCGCAATCTCGTTTAACTATCAGACCGGCCAAACTAGTCCGCCTCAGCAGTCCATTAGCATCGGGCTCCTGGGCGGCGTTGGAAACTTCAGCATTACGCTCAGCACAAGCCAAGGCGGAAATTGGCTAGTAGTTACACCGCTCTCGGGCGTTACCCCGACGACACTAACAGTGGGCGTACAGCAACCATCCGCTCTACCCCCGGGAGTTTACAACGGAACCATCGCCATCGGCAGTCCTTCCGGTGTCGGCACATTGCTGGCGATTCCCGTCACTCTCTCGATCAGTAACAGCCCGTTACTCACCGTTACTCCGAATGCGTTGAAATTCACGTACCAACTCGGAGGTACTTTCCCTCCCACGCAGACCATTACGCCCGTTAGTACCAGCGCCCCCATCAATTACAGCGTCACGACGCAGTCGAACGGCGGTAATTGGCTTACCGTGAATCCGGCCTTCAGCTCGACGCCCAATCCGATCGCCATTGGAATCAATCCGGCCGGCATGGCGCCTGGGATATACTCGGGATCCGTCACCGTGGCTGGAGTGGGAACCGGAAACGTTCCGCAGTCGGTGCCAGTCACTCTGACGATCACCAACAATCCCATTCTCACCGTCTCAAATTCATCCCTGACGTTTAACTATCAGCGCGGGAGGGATATCCCGGGCGCGCAGGTCGTTAACGTCAACAGCACCGGCACCCCGTTCAATTACACCATCGTTGCGGAGACCATCACCGGCGCCGGTTACCTAAGCGTGAATGCCACCAGCGGGACCACTCCAGGTAGCTTCACCGTAAGCATGGTTCCCTCGATTCTTGCCGCCGGCTCCCCCAACGTCTACTCCGCGCGCATCACTCTAAATGCGCCTGGAGCGGCTAACAGCCCGCTCGTGATTCCGCTGACTCTCGTTCTGAGCGACGGGCCATTAGTCAATGTCAGCCAGTCATCTCTATCGTTCAACTTCCAGGGAAGCGGTACGCTGCCCCCTCCGCAGTTCCTGTCCCTGACCAGCACCGGCGACTCCGTCAATGTAGCCATCTCCAGCACCAGCACCGGCGGATGGTTGACGGTCGGCCCGTCGACAAGTTCGACGCCAACCAATATCACCGTGCAAGTTACACCTCTTGGCTTGCTTCCCGGTACTTATAACGGGACCATCACCATCGCCGCAAATGTTCCCAGCGGGGCGCCGACGTTAAATAGCCCAATCACCATTCCCGTCACCCTGACGATAAGCGCCGGAACTCTTTCCGCCAGTCCGGGGAATCTCGCCTTCCTGCAAGCACAGGGGGGCAACGC
>JBBRIO010000117.1:0-11137 GCA_038220855.1 Bryobacterales bacterium
CCTCCTCTTCCTTATGCGCGTCGGCGTCGGCGTCGGCGAAGCCGCCCTCTCCCCCCCAGCCTACTCGCTCCTCTCTGACTACTTCCCACCCCGCCAGCGGCCCCTCGCCCTCAGCGTCTACGGCCTCGGCATCTTCATCGGCAGCGGCCTCGCCATGATCCTCGGCGGCCTCATCGTCCCATACACCACCTCCGGCGGCCTCATCACCCTGCCCCTCATCGGCCTCGCCGTCTTCCCCTGGCAGATCACCTTCTTCGTCATCGGCTTCCCCGGCCTGCTCATCGCCGCCCTCGTCCGCACCGTCCCCGAACCCGTCCGCCAGGAACGCCAAACCACCCTCCCCGTCTCCCTCGCCGCCATCTTCGCCTACATCAAGTCCCACCGCACAACCTTCGCCTGTCACCATCTCGCCACCGCCCTCATCACCTTCGCCGCCTACGGCATCAACGCCTGGACCCCCTCATTCCTCATGCGCTCCTACGGCTGGTCCGTCGGCCAGGCCGGCCTCTATTTCGGCATCGCCGTCGCCGTCTTCAGCAGCCTCGGCATCCTCGCCGGCGGCTGGTACTGCCAATCCCTCGCCCGCCGCGGCTACCGCGACGCCCACTTCCGCGTCGGCCTCGTCACGTCCGTCCTCGCCCTCCCCTCCGTCATCCTGTTCCCCCTCATGCCCACCCCGGAACTCGCCATGCTCTTCCTCATCCCCTGCCTCTTCCTCCAAGCCACCATGTACGGCGTCGCCCCCGCCGCTCTGCAGCAGGTCGCCCCCAACGAAATGCGCGCCCAGATCAGCGCCGTCTACCTCTTCGTCATCAACCTCATCGGCATGGGCGCCGGGCCCACCGTCATCGCCCTGGTCACGGACCGCGTCTTCCACGATGACAACATGCTCCGCTACTCCCTCCTCTTCGTCTGCGCCGCCGCCTGGCTCCTGTCCGCCCTGCTGTGGTGGGCCGGCCTCGCCCCCTACCGCCGCACCCTCGATCTCTTAGACGCCCCGCCCGCGCTGAAATAGAACCTGTGACCCTCTTAGTTCTCCCCCGCTTGAACGGCAACGTCCAATACTCGACGACCTTCCACCTCCTCAAGCCCATTGATCAGCGCGCCTGCAGCAGCAACGATCCCACGGCCGCCGCCAGCCCCGACATCGGCGGAGGTTTCCTCCGTACCTTCCTTGATGGCGCCACCCCCATATCGCCGGCCAGGCCTCTCCCGATGGCCCAACGTGGGCCCCGATAGTTGATCCGCTTGCCCGTCGCCTCGCCGGGAACGCCGACGCCTGCCGCGAGACGCTCTCTTGCTCCAAGATCATCCACTCCGCCTCGATCACTTCGCCACCACCCAGCCCCCCCCACCTCCGGTAGCACCGGAATGTGCCAGCCACTCCAAAATCCCCGCCGCCGCGCCCTCCTCGTCGCTCTGGAACGTTGGGTCTTCGGCAGGCCTCCTCTCCCTGGTGTCCGCTACAACCATCATCAGCCGGCAACCGCCCCGCGTCGGAGCGCCGTACACAATGCTCATGCGCCGCCAAACAGCCCGAATCGGCCTAGTCTGCGCTTCGGGTCGGCCGGAGCAACGCCTTCAGCGCTTCAAACCAAGCGATGCAGATCACGCTGGCCGCCACACAGGCGGCCAAATCGTCCGCATGGAGAGTGCTCAGATGAAACAGGTCTTTCAGATAGGGCACGTACAAGATCAGTCCAAGAAAGGTTACCGCCCCGCTCACGATCCACCACATGGTGGGATTCGGGGTTCGAAGAATATGGAGAAGGTTTCGCGACGACCGACTGCTGATGATCAAGGCAACATTAGCCAGGACCAGCGTAGTGAAAGTCAACGCGCGGGCATCCTGTTGACTTTGCCCCCTGTGCAGCGCCAGGGCGAAAATCCCCAGTAGAATCGCTAAAACGCCCAATCCTTGTAGTAAACTCCGTTTGACCATGGGCCGGTTGAAGATACGCTCATTGGCGGGACGGGGAGGCCGCTGCATGATGTCCTCCTCTGCCGGCTCTGCCTCGAAGATAGTCGAGCATGCCGGGTCGATGATCAGTTCGAGGAAGGCTACATGCACCGGCTCGAGAATGAGTGGCCAGCGAAACAGGACCGCAAACAAAGACAAGCCAGCGATGGGCACGTGGATAGCGAACACGTAGCCCATCGCCTTCTTCAGATTGTCAAAGATGCGGCGCCCAAGCCGGACGGCTTCGACTATCGAGGTGAAATCGTCGTCGAGCAGCACCAAGTCCGCGGCCTCGCGGGCGACGTCGGTGCCTCGCTGGCCCATGGCAATGCCGATGTGGGAGGCCTTCAGCGCAGGGGAGTCATTGACGCCATCACCCGTCATGGCGACGATCTCGCCGTTGGCCTTCAGAGCGTTGACGAGTTGGAGCTTCTGTTCCGGCACCGCGCGGGCAAAGATGCTCGCTAGCTTGACTCGATCACGGAGCGTCGCTTCGTCCATGGCGGCGACGTCTGGTCCGGTGATCGCTCCCGCTTCGACGGGGAGACCGATCTGGCGAGCGATGCTAAGGGCGGTTCCGGGATAGTCGCCGGTGATCATAATCACGCGCATACCCGCGGCCCGGCATAGCTGGACGGCGTTTGGCACGGCAGGCCGGATCGGGTCGGCCAAGGCAATCAGACCGAGGAACCGAAAGTCGAAGTCATGCTGGTTTTCCGGCAGTTGGGCGCTGGCGAACTCAGCTTTGGCAACGCCTAAAACGCGAAGACCCTCGTCCGCCAGTTTGGCCACACTTTCCTTGATCCCGTTCGCGTCCGCCGGCGTCAGATGGCAGAGTTCGGCGATCGCTTCCGGGGCGCCTTTGGCGGCGATCACGAACTGGCTGGTGTCGGGCGAGGTCCAAACCTCAGAGATGGCAAGCAGGCTCTTTGAAAGTGGATACTCGCGAGCCACCTTCCAGTTGGCGTGCAAGTGCTCGGTTCCTTTCAACGCTTCGTCTCCCAATGTTCGTATAGCCCGGTCCATCGGGTCGAACGGGTCAGGCTGGCTCGCGAGCATCGCGAATTCAGCAAGTTCGTGGAACTGTTCCGGGATCGGCTGTGCAGTGGCGTCGCAGGTCTCGCCGTTGACCGAGAGCCGGCTGACGGTCATGCGGTTCATCGTCAGAGTACCCGTCTTGTCGACACACAAGGCGGTGGCGGCGCCAAGCATCTCGATAGCAGCGGTGCGGCGCGTAAGGACATTCTTACGGGACAACCTCCAAGCTCCGAGAGCAAGGAATACGGTCAGCACGACGGGCAATTCCTCCGGCAAAATCGCCATGGCGAGAGTGAGGGCGGCAAGGAAGCCACGAAGCCAGTCTCCGCGAGTAACCCCATAAAGAACAACCAGCAAGGAGCAAAGAGCCAGTCCGGACATGGCGAGGATTCGGACCATCTGCCGAGTGTCGCGTTCCAGTAGAGTCGGCTCTTGCTCCACTTCGTGCAGCGATTTTCCAATCTTCCCAATCTCAGTGTGGATCCCGGTCGCCTTCGCCCGGGCCAGTCCACTACCGCGAACGACGAGCGTTCCGGAGAAGACGTACGGCAGATCGTCGCCCCCCGGGCGCGCCATCTCCTTATCATCCGGGCCCGCTTCCTTTCGGACAGGAACGGATTCGCCCGTAAGTAGGGATTCGTCAGTCGAAAGGTTAATAGCAGACAGAAGCACTCCGTCGGCGGGAACCCGGTCTCCCTCCGCGAGCACCAGAATGTCGCCGGGCACGACTTCGCGTCCGGCAATTCGCTTCCGCTCACCGTCGCGGATGACGAGCGCGCGTGGGCTGGAGAGGTCGCGGAGAGCGTCGAGAGCGCGTTCGGTCTTGCGCTCTTGATAGAGCGTAAGGCCGATGACGAGGCCGACCATAAAGAGAAGCATTAAGGCTTCCTGATGATCGCCCAGGAGTAGATAGGTCAACCCACAGCCGATCAGGAGCAAAAGCATCGGCTCTTTGACAACGTCGAATCCGATTTGCAGTATTGAGCGCGGTTTGGAGGATGGGAGTTCGTTGTAGCCCCCGCTCTTGAGCAGGTCGGCCGCCGCCGCGTCGGAGAGGCCGTCGAGTGGTTCGCTGGTCATGCTCATAGCTGTATAGCCGTTTCGCAGCACGCCAGAGGCCACTATCGAATTTTGCTTTCCGCCACTCTCTTAGCAAC
Source organism: Bryobacterales bacterium (assembly GCA_038220855.1). Lineage (GTDB taxonomy): Bacteria > Acidobacteriota > Terriglobia > Bryobacterales > Bryobacteraceae. Next base: position 4,156 of record JBBRIO010000117.1, read on the forward strand.
CCCACGCAGACGGCAACCGGTCCAGTGACCGCCGATGGTCGCTAATCGCCGCCGCTCAAGTTTCTTGACTTAACTTTCTCCCCGTCGTCGCGCGTCTCTTCCTGGCTTTCTAGACCCTCGCCGCGGCCCTCCTCCCGGCTGCCCACGCCTCCTATCAATCGGCGTTCTCCTTCGAACCCAACCGTGGGCAAGCCTTGGCTGGCGTTCGCTTCTTCGCCTCCGGAGGAGCCTCTCCCCGGCGCTCCCCCGAAGGCGATCTCCTCCTCGATACCCCCATCACTTATCTCACCTACCTCGGCAACCCGGCCTCCAGCTCCTTTCTCCGCGCCAAAGCCGACGGCGCCCAAGTTCACCGCCAGCATAGTGGTCACCAAGTTCGGCCAACTCTTCTACGCGACCCGTCTCGACATCGAACCCGGCAGAGGTGCCGCCATTGATGCCAGCTCCAACATCTATCGCGCGGGGAGTACGTTCGGCGATCCCACCCCCCCCTGTGCCTTCCGATCCTCCGGGAGAGGCTTCTTGGCGAAATACTCCCCCGACGACAATTCCTTCCCTGGACACCTGCTCGTCGATGCCGCTGGCGCCCTCGATCTGCCTCCCCGCCCTAAACTCTCCGCCGGGACAGGCCCGGCCCCCACTAACGTCTTCGTGAAACTCAAGCCCGATTTCACTGACGCCGACGACATCTTTAGTACCATGTGCCGGGTCCAATCCCCCCGCCTTTCAGGCGTCCGAGGCTTTGCAGTTAGACCCGCTGTCGCGGGGAAGCGTTGCGGCGGCTTCAGCCGCGCCCGGCGACTTTCAGGTTCGCTCGCACCTCGGTGGTCCTCCGCAATCTCGCCCTCGACAGCTCCTAACCTCCCCGAACTCCGGCGTGTTCAACTACGTAGACTCCCCCCTGTTCTCCACCTACGTCGGCTCTTCCGCCTCCGAGGGCGTGGTCGCCGCCGATAGCACTGGCGCCTATCTCGCCCTGTTCCCCCGCACCTTCTTCAATCTCACTGTCGGCAAGTGGGGCACCTCGAACACCTCCCTCAGCAACTCGCAATGCGCCATCGCAGGCTCCACACCTTCAACTTCACCGCCTCCCGCATCTTCTTCGCTGCCGTCCAGGCCAACTCCTGCTGCTTCATCTTCGACCACCTCGGCAACAACCTCTTCAGCCGCCTCATCTCCGCCGGGTCTACTTTCACAGACTCCGGCCCCACTCTGACGCTCACCCTCCAACTCCAGTTCAAGTCCGTCCTCGGCAGTCTCATCGTTCAGTAAGTAGCTCCAGCGAGAATTTGACAGCGGATCCCGAATCAGAATCGGCCGGTTGTTCACGTCCACCGTCTGCGAGTAATCGCCCGTTCGCTCCAGCGCCGATGGCACCGTCACCTGCCGCACCGCCTGGGGATTCTTCACCCATGACTTCTCAAACGAATAGAAGAAAAACACCTTGTCTTTACTGCCCGGCATCAGCTTGCCTAGATTCACCGGTCCGCCCACCGTCGCTCCCAAGGTCGAATAGCGGTAAATCGGCAATGGCACCCCGGTCCGGTTATTGAAGAAGTTGTTTGCGTTCCAGCTTTCATGCCGCTTAAACCAATAAGCCGTCCCATGATACTCGCGCGATCCCGACTTAGTCACCACATTGATCGAACTCCCGCCGTTGCGGCCATACTCGGCCTGATAGTTGTTCATCAGCACCTTCACTTCGCCAATCGCGTCCATGTTGATGGGGCTCGAAAACGTCCCCGGGCTGCCCAGGTCGTTTCCCGTCACCCCGTCCACTTGCAGACTGTTCCAATTGCTCCGTGTCCCCTGAATGTTCGGCGATTGCGTCCCGAAGCTGCCACCAAGAAACTCGGTATCAACCGTTTGCGAAACCCCCGGCAGGATTCGTAGCATCGACACCACATCGCGCCCTCGAATCGAGATCTGCTCCAACTGCCGCGCCCCAATCAGAGCCGAATGTTCGGTCGAACTCGTCTGCACCGTCACCGCCTGCGCCGCAATCGTGATCGATTCCGTCACCGACCCCACCGGTAGCGCCAGGTTCCCCACGCTCAGTCGCTCTGCCGCGCTCAGAACGTTGCCCGTCTTCTTCAACGGCCGAAAACCCGCCACTTCCACGGTCACCGTGTAGGTTCCCGGCTGCAGGGCGGGGAAGACGAAGTCCCCCGTTTCGTTCGTCGTCGCCGATCGCTCTTCGCCTGTCCGCTCGCTCGACAGCTTCACGCCAACCGCGGGGACCACGTTCCCCGACGGGTCGACCACCGTCCCCGAAAGGGACCCTGACACCGTCTGCCCCTGCAGACACATTCCAGAAAGTATAGACACCAAAACAAGAAGGAAGCGCATAGTGTCTCGCATCTTATCTAATTCGGACGCGCTGCTCCCTAACGAGCCGTAATCGACAGAGCCGAGCCGCTTGCTCCACACTGGAAGCCATGGATCCGGCCACCCAAAAACTTCACGAAACTTTGATCACCCAGTCGACCCGGGCCCAAGCAGGAATGATTCTCGCCGCCCTCAGCGTAGTGCAGAGCCACCTTCTCCAGTGGCCCTTGCTCGACCACTTCGCCTCCTTCCTCGAAACCCACGCCCCGCCGCTCGGGCGTTGCGCCGCCAGCGTCTCCCTCGTCGCCGAGCTGGTTTCGGTCCACTTCCCCTTCTTCGGTTCGGCCTCCCTCACTCCATCAAACGGCCACATCCTCCTCAGTCCGCTCAACCAAGCTCCGCACTCCGTCGATTGGATCCTTCCCAGCCCATGGTCTTTCCTCCCATCCCTGCCCTTGGCTCATTCGCCCGCAGACGTCGTCCGCCTCGCCGCTGAGGAGCAAGCGCAAAGAACAGCCGCCGGAGAGGCGAGGAAAAGGCAGCGCGAAAGCTTCATCGAATCCGCTCCCACCCTTCGCGATCTCTCCATCCCCGACGGCGACATCATCACTCTCAGACTCCTCACCGAACTCCCTTTCCCCTGTCTTCAATCCCTCACGCTCCACCGCGCCGATGCCTGGCTCGCCACCCAAGCCGAACTGCCGTTGTGGCAGCGCTTGTACCACTTGAAACTCTCGTTTTCTCAAGCTGAAAGCCCCATCGCCCTCGTCCAAACCGATCTCCGCAGCCTCACTACACTTTCCGTCTCCGGCGCCGTTGGCGACCCCTTCCTCTCCGCGCTGGCCGCCGCCAGTTTGCCCGCCCTGGAAGATGTCGACCTCCGCCATACCTCGATAACTCCCGCAGCCCTCCAAGCGTTTATCCAGGCCCCCAAACCCGGGCTCCCGCGGCTCAAGCGACTCGGCTTCGAGTTCTCAAGCAATCGCCGAGAGGACTATTACGACTGGAACGGCGCCGCCGTCGACTGGGGCTACGAACGCATGAGCCCCGAAGAACTCCGATCCACGTTCCTCGCCAACAGCCCCCTCCAGCTTCTGCTCAATTGATTCTCGGTCCCCTGCGCCTGATCTTTTTCCTTGCCATCTGCTCCTGGCTACCGCGGCTATGGCGACCCGTCGCCGCCAGGAGTACAACGGCTGGAACGGCGCCGCCGTCGACTGGGGTCAAGAACGCATGAGCCCCGAAGAACTCCGATCCACGTTCCTCGCCACCAGCCCCTCCAGCTACCGCCCGAGTGATTCGCGATATCCTTGCAAGCGATCCCATGCGCCTGTTCTTTTTCCTTGCCACCTGCTCCCTCGCCGCGGAACTCCCCATCCCTGATGACGTGGTCCTCTCCCGCAACGTCCCCTTCGCCTCCATCACCCATGACAAACTCGGCATGGACATCGTCCGCCCCAAAGCCGCTGGCAACCATCCCGGCGTCGTCCTGATCCACGGCGGTGGCTTCAGCGGCGGCAATCGCGAAAGCTATCTTCCCCTCGCCATCCGCCTCGCCCAGAATGGTTACGTCGCCGCCACCGTCTCCTACCGCCTCACCCCCCACTACCAATTTCCCCTCCCGCTCCATGACGTCAAATCCGCCGTCCGCTTTCTGCGCGCCAACGCCGGCAAGTACAACCTCGATCCCGCCCATATGGGCGCCATCGGCGTCTCCGCGGGCGCCACCTGGGCCCAGTTCCTCGCCGTCTCCCGCAACGTTCCCGCCCTCGAAGGCAAAGGCCCCCATCTCGATCAATCCAGCAGCGTCGATTGCGCTGTCAGTTTCTACGGCCGCTCCGATCTCCGCCGGTCCTACGAAGGCTCGCGTAACGCAGCTGATGCCATCCCGCCTCTCGTCGGCGGGGACCGGCAAAACGCCCTCGACGCCCACCTCCGCGCCAGCCCCCTGAACTGGATCAACCCCGACTCCGCGCCCATTCTCGCCATCCACGGCACTCGCGATCAAAATGTCCCCTACGAACAATCCCTCTTCCTGATCGAGCGCCTCAAGTCCGTTGGCGTCGATGCCGAACTCGAAACAATCGCCGAAGGCGTCCACGGCTTCAAAGGCGCCGACGAAGAACGGGCCATCGCTCGCACGCTCGACTTCCTCAACCGCAAGCTCAAGCCAGCGACCCTCGAAACCCGCCGCCTGATGGTGACCGACCATGGCCCCGGTGCCGAAATCCTCGCCGTCTCCTGGCCCTCCGGCCGCGTCCTCTGGCGTCGGCCGAACCATCGCGGCACCGAAGTCTCGGTTCTCCCCAATGGCCACGTTCTCTACATTGAGGACCCCAAAAGCCTCGTCACCGAACTTGACGCGAACCAAAGAGTGGTCTGGCAATACAAAGCGCCTCCCGGCTCCAACCTCGTCAGCGCCCAGCGTCTTGCCGATGGCAACACCCTGCTCGTCGACGACGTCGCCGCCAAAATCTTCGAGGTCACCCCCGGCGGCACCATTGGCTGGAGCGTCGAAAAGCCCGAGTTCAAAGGCCAGGCTATGCGCCGGGCGCGGCGCACCACTGCCGGTACCACCCTCGTTCCCATTCAGATTCCCGGCCTCATCCTCGAAATCGATTCTAGCGGTAAGGTCCTCCACCGCTTCGAATTTCCAAAACGAATGCCCGCCCATGCTCTGCCTCTGCCCGATGGCGGAATGATGATCGGCCTCGCCGGACCCGGAGAAGTTCGCCACGTCGACGCCGCCGGCAAGACGGTCAGAACCTTCGGCGGCCTCAACCCCGCCGCTCGCATGGCCTGGACCAGCGCCTTTGCGCCGACCCCCGAAGGCGGCCTCATCGTCGCCGACTACATGGGCTTCCGCATCGTCGAGTTCGACGCCGCCGGAAAGATTATCCATCAGGTCAAGAACCTCCCCTGGGCCATGACCACTCTTGCGCTGCTCCCCTAAACAACCACCGCCTGATGGATGGTTCCGCGCGCCCGGATGTTGGCGAATCCAATCACACATGTCATGCGGGTTCATAAACGACGCGACGAGCAGAAACGGCTCCGGCGAACCATTCGCTTGATTCAGTTACTTGACGCAAGCATCGGCCACGGGGGCGTCCATTTCTTTTTCTGAGGCGCTTCCCCCGCGATCTTTTCGAACGCCGTCATCCCGTCAAACGACTTCGGTAGATGCCACTTGCCCGCGTAGGCGGTCTTGTGGCTCCCGGCGCGAAAGATCTCGCCCATCGTTGGAATCCTGGTCGGAATCGATTGTCCGTTGGTCATCACTTCGGTCTCATGCGGTAGTCGGGAAGTGAAGATGCTGGCCCGCGAAGGGGAGCGAACCGGGTAGTTGCAACAGGCCTCTTCAAACACGGTCCCGGACGCTGCGAGCGCCAAGGGATCTGCGCGCCGGACCAAGCCGTATGCGACTGCTGGCCGGTCAGAATCAGCAGCAGGTTCGGTCGCTTCACGGTCTGTGCCGACGCGGCGGTTATGGCCAGGAAATGGCGACGATTCATCTCAGCAGTTTACGACCGACCCGCCCCAAATTCCGTTCCGCCGCCGACCCCGGCCAAAATTTTGGTCCGCTCGAGGGTCAGATTCGATATAGTGACTCCCATGGATCGCCGAAATTTCCTCGCCGTCTCCGCCGCCAGCGCCGCCGCTGTTTATGGCGCCAATGAACGTGTTCGCGTCGGCCTGATCGGCTGCGGCGGCCGCGGCCAATACGTCGGCAACTTCATGCGGCAGGCCCCCAATACAGACTTTGTCGCCTTTTGCGACGTTTACAAAACCAACGCCGAAAAGGCCCGCGCTTCCATGAGTCCGTCGGGGAGCCCCTCGGGCCTGGTCTACACCGACTTCCGGAAACTGCTCGAAAACAAAGACATTGATGCCGTCCTCATCGGCACCCCCGATCACTGGCACGCCATCACCTCGATCGAAGCGCTCCGGGCCGGCAAGCACGTCTACTGCGAAAAGCCGCTCGGCCACAACATCCGCGAGCAGCAAGCGATGGTTAAGGCCGTCAGCACCGCCAAAACACTTTTTCTGACCGGAACCCAGCAGCGCTCTGCCACCCACTATCAGGAAGTCCAAAAGATGGTCGGCGAAGGGCTTATCGGCGATGTTCGTTACGTGAAAATCTGGAACGCGGTCAACTCCAGGCTCCGTCCCATCATCCCGCGCGGTCTCGATAATCAAACCAAGCCTGATGATCTCGATTGGGACTTTTACTGCGGCCCCGCCCCGCTTGTCCCCTATGACCGGGCTCGCTTTCTCGGCACCTACCGCTGGTTTTTCGACTACTCCGGCGGTTTCATCACCGACTACGGCACCCACCGCTTCGATACCGTCCATCAGATTATGGGGGCCGACATTCCCAAGACGGTCTCGGCCGTCTCGAACCGCTATGGCCTCCAAGGCGTCGGCGAAATTCCTGACGTCCTCCAGGTCACCTACGAGTACCCGGGTTTCGTTTTGAACTACGAAGCGATTATGATGAACGGCCAGGGAGCCCCCGGCCGCTCACCGGGTCAGCGGTACTACAACATGAACGGCGAGACGAATCGCCCCCACGGGGAGGCCTACTACGGCAACAAAGGGACGATCTTCTGCGACCGCATTGGCTACGAGGTCTACTTCGAAAGCGGCAAGG
>JBBRIO010000118.1:0-11078 GCA_038220855.1 Bryobacterales bacterium
AACATCATCGATTTCGGCATGTCGCCCCAGGAAGCCGTCGAGGCCCCCCGCTTCCAAACCGAGCACTTCTATTCGAGCTTCGCCCAGCACGAATTCGTCCCCGGCCGTCTGCGGGTTGAAGGCCGCGTCGCCAAACCCGTCCTCGACGCTCTCCGCGCCAAGGGCCACCTCGTCACGGCATCCCCCGACTGGTCCAACGGCAGCGCCCCCACCGTCATCCTCCTTCACGATGGAATCCTAGACGGAGGAGCCGACCCCCGTCGCCTGCGTTACATCTTCGGCCGGTAGCCCGCGGATCTCCTCCAGCGCTTGGTGCGCATTCCGCCCAGTCCCAACCCATACGAATAGTCCAGCCAGCCCGATTCCAAAATCGGCTCCAGGGTTAACAGCGTGGCCATTTTCACCACCCGGTCCCGTGCGGTCCCTTCGTGCTGACAGAGTGTGCGTCTCCGCCAAGCGGTTCCCCATTCGGCTCACTCACGTTGCTTCCGTAAGGCGCCCCTTCGCTCCAGCCGCATTCCCGGCCTTCTCCACTACTATGGACCTCTCCGCCGCCCTCTGTACCGCTCGCGGTTGTTTGTTCCCACTTCGCGTTAATTCTTAACCATACGGGAGGACTCTCCAGCTTCCTCGACAGATCCTTATCCGCGCGCTCTCTTCAACCACCCCGGGGATTCGAACGGGTGCTTGCTCATTGCTTCCCCGCCCGCGTCAGGCTTCATCCTGGTCGGAGGACTGGCCAATCCCAATTTCCTAACGAGGACGAATCGAGTTCACTTGCGTCGCGGCTCGCAGACTTGTCTGCCCGGGGCTTCGACGCTCTGGGTTTCCCCTCACACCGCCCGCCCGCTACAGGTTGCTTGAACGATTACAGGGTGAACTCCTTCCGCTCGCTAGCTCTGCCAGGCTTTAACTTTCGCGCCGCGCGGAAGCACGCGGACTCTTATCAGGATCGAGCCTTTGCCAGTAAGCACTAGCCGTGAGGATGGCTAGCCAGCCGACACTCCAGCCAAGGTCGGGGCCTTCTGCCCATTCTCCCGTCGTTCCAATTCGCCCCCCCTACCTCTGACAGCCGCGCTCCCCGCCAGGCGCCAACTAAATGTCCTTGCGCGAAATCCCCAGCTTCTTCATCATCGCGTTCAGCGTCGTGCGATGCAGCCCCAAACGCGTAGCAGCCGTCGTAATCACCCCGCCACACTCGCGCAGCGCCCGCAAAATATGCTCCTTCTCCACCTGTTCCAGCGAAGAAGCCGTTCCTACCAGTCCATCCCCGCGAACCATCGCTACATCTTCCGAACGAATCTCACCCAACGGCGCCCGGAGTGTCGTGCTCCGCGACAGGATCACCGACCTTTCCATGAAGTTCTCTAGCTCCCGAATGTTACCCGGCCACGGCCAAGCCATCAAAGCCTGAATCGTATCCGGCGGAATCGCGGTAATCGAGCGCTCCATTCTCGCGGCATACTTCGCCACAAAATGCCGCGCCAGCAGCGGAATATCCTCCGACCGGTCCCGCAACGGCGGGCTCGTGATCGGAAACACGTTCAGCCGATAATACAAATCACTCCGGAAAAGCTTCTCCCCCATCATCTCCGCCAAATTCCGATTCGTCGCCGCCACCAACCGAACGTCAATCGGAATCGTCTTCGTCCCACCCAACCGCTCAAACGACTTCTCCTGCAAAGCCCGCAATAACTTCGGCTGCAAGTCCACCGGGATATCGCCCACTTCGTCCAAAAACAACGTACCCTTGTGCGCCATCTCGAAACGGCCCATCTTCTGCGTCAGCGCCCCGGTAAACGCCCCTCGCTCATATCCGAATAACTCGCTTTCCAACAATCCGGTCGGAATCGCCGCGCAGTTCAACGAAATGAAAGGGTACTGACTGCGAGGACTCAGCCGATGGACGGCGCGCGCAATCAACTCCTTGCCGGTGCCGGTTTCGCCCAACACCAATACGTTCGCCCCAGTCGGCGCAACCATCGCGATCTGCCGTTGCACCCGGCGCAACGCCATGCTCTGCCCCGCCATTTCTGCAAAGTCCAGGGCACCCAGATCGACGTCGTACTCCTCTTCGTCCTCAGGAACAATCTCTTCGCCGGTCGCCGCCTCCGGTTCCCCCAGGTCCTGAACAACAGTGATCCAACGGAAAGGAATCACTTTCACAATCGCCGTCACCACCTGCACCCGCACTCGCGACCCGTCCTGACGAATCAACTCCTTCTCATAAGGCGAACATGCCCCGGATTGTAGAGCCTCCTCATGAGCCAGTTCGTCGAGCCCTGCATACTCGGGCGGAGTCAAATGCATCCAATCCACCCGCCCGTCCTCCACGTCCTGTTGCGAGTAACCAACCATAGCGAGAAACGCTTCATTCGCTTCCGGGATCCGCTCGAACTCCCCCGATATCACCCCGGCGATGCCCGCTTCCGGCGTTACCGATTGCGTCCGAGCCCGGCTGCGGCGCAGCTTTTCATCCAGTTCCCGCCGATCCGTGAAATCCCGCACGATCCGCGCGAAACCCTGCAACTGACCCGCATCATCATGCAATGCCAGAGTGATCGAATTAGCCCAAAAACGGGAGCCGTCACTTCGCGAATGCCATCCCTCTGTGCCTAAATGGCCCCGTGCAATCACCCTTTTCAGTTCGTCGTTCGCTCGACCCGCCATCGACTCATCCGCCGGATGCAGCATAGAAAAATGGGCGTCAACCGCCTCCTCGGGGGGATAGCCATACATCCGGGCAGCACCCGCATACCAGGCCACCACATGGCCTCCCGGCTCAAGCAGAAAAAGCCCGTAGTCCTTTACCCAGCTCGGAATCGGCTCAGAACCCTTCGCCACATCGCGCAGCGCCACCACGTGACGGAGCGGCAGCACTTCGGTTTTTGCGGAGTAGCCCACCTCGCGAGGGGTCGCATCAGCCCCGAGGGGTCGAATCGACCCTTCATCTCCTCCCGGCTCCTGCAGCGACCGATAGAGTTCGGTGATTTCTGGCCGGAATGGCGGCGGTATCAGGTCGTCCAGGTTCACCCCGACCAGCCGGTCTCGCGGAACCCCCAGCAGCCTCGCCGCACCCACCGAAGCATCAACAGTCGTGCCACGGTCGTCCGTAACCAACAGCGGAGCTGAGGGATGAAACACGATTGCCCGAAGCAACAGTTGTAGCTCTCGAGGCCCGTGCTCGATTAACCAAGCGGTAGCGCGCGGTGATTTCATGGCGGGAGACAAGGAAACTCCATTCTCCGACGTCGAACTGCGCAGTCTGATGGCGACTGAGAGCGCTTGTCGTGACCCAACGTTACCACGAATGAACGCGAAAGCGTGACCGCATTTGATCGAGTGACGTGGGCAGGTCAAGCGCGGCTGACGGCCGATCCCGCTCATTGTCTACGAAAGCAAGACAGGCTGGCGTTTGAAGACTTTCTCGGCGAATGGGCGAACGATTGCACTGCTAAATAACGAAAGGAGTCCGAATATGACTTTGCTAAATCTTGTCGTGATGCTGGTGATCGTCGGGATGGGGCTGTACCTGATCAACCGCTATATCCCCATGGCTTCCAGTATCAAATCGATTTTGAACGTCGTCGTCGTCGTCGTCGTTTGCGTCTGGATCCTACAATCCGTCGGCCTCTGGAACGGTACCACCAATTTCCGCATCCCGCGCTGATCCACACAGTCTTTAACCAAAAAAGGAAAACACAATGAAACAAAAACTACAACTACACGTGCTAACCACCGCACTTTGCCTCACGGCCATCAGCGCCATCGTTGCCCCCGTCGCGCAAGCAGATACCTGGAACCGCAAAACCGTGATCAACTTCAGTGAACCCGTCGAAATCCCCGGCGTTCACTTGGCGGGTTGGGGCGTGCTCCCAGCCGGCACCTACGTCTTCAAAATTCTCGATTCTCAGTCCGACCGCCACATCGTCCAGATCTTTAGCAAAGACGAACTGACGGTCTACGCCACCGTTCTGGCCATTCCAAACTACCGCCTAAAAGCCACCGACAAAACCGTCATCACCTTTCGGGAACGCCCGGCCGGCCAACCCGAAGCGCTAGGTGCCTGGTTCTACCCCGGCAAAAACTGGGGCGAAGAGTTCGTCTACCCCAAGGCCAAGGCCATCGCCCTCGCCAAGGCCGAAAACAGAACCGTCCTCTTCATGCCGACTGAGATGGCCCTTGAAGTCGCTGAACCGGCCAAGCTAGCCGAAGCCCCAATGGTCGCCGAATTACGACGCACCCCGGTCATGGCTGTGAACCCCGCCGGCGAAGAAGTCCAGTTGACCGAAGTCGTCACGGCCCCACCCGAGGAAGCTCCTGTAGCCGCGGCAGCACCTGCGGTCGTAGCGAGCCCCGCCGCCACGGAACTTGAGCCCCGCGCCTTACCAGCCACGGCCAGCGGCCTGCCGACCTTCGGTCTCTTCGGCCTCATCGCCCTGGGTGCCGCTTTCGCAATAGTTGGCCTGGCGAAGCGTACTTCCTAAGTATCGCTTACTCGTAAAGGGTCGGCCAAAATCAGAGCCCGCTCTCTTACGCCGCGGTTAGGTGCGTCCCCAATCTGCACCCAACCGCGACTATAAAGGAGCGGATTAGAAAAAAGGCCGGCCGAATCAAATTCCGCTCGCTCTCACCTACGCCCCCACCGAACCGCGACTGTCAAGAAGCGGACCGGAACTTGGGCAACTGAGCACTACCTGTCGCTGAATCAGAAGAGCCGCCGCGGATTTTCCAGGCGGCCCTAGAGGTAACGAATGAAAACGACCGTCCGCAAAATGAGCAACAGAGTCGGTCCTCTGCTGACTTTCCCGTCGCTCGCCTCGCGAGCCCCTACCGAAGTTCAGCGAACCCAAACCCGCGGCCTCGACGTACTGAACTCGCCCTTGCTCAACAAAGGAACCGCCTTTTCCAACGCCGAACGCTCCGCTCTAGGCTTAACCGGACTTCTCCCCCCGGAAGTCAGTACTCTCCTGCAGCAAGTTCAAGGCGCCTATATCCAGTTCGAACGGCTCCCCGACGCCATCAGCAAAAACATCTATCTCACCGCGTTGCACGACCGCAACGAGGTCCTCTTCTACCACCTCTTCTCCGAGCACCTCCGTGAAATGATTCCCATCGTCAACGACGTCACCGTCGGCTTGGCCATGAAGCAATACCACCACGAATGCCGTCGCCCCCGAGGCGTCTACCTCTCGATCAACCAACCAGACCAAATCGAAGCAGCCTTCCAAAACCTCGGCCTGGGGCCGAACGACGCCGACCTAATCCTGGCTACCGACGCCGAAAACATCATGGGCGTCGGCGATTGGGGAATCGGCGGCATCGAAGTCGCCATCGGCAAACTCGCCATCTATACCGCCGCCGGTGGAGTTAACCCCAAACGTGTCATCCCCGTCATGCTCGACGTCGGCACCAATGAAGCGTCGCTCCTCAACGATGCAATGTACATCGGCAACCGCCACGAGCGGATTCGCGGCCAACAGTACGACGATTTTATCCAAGCCTACGTCCAAACCGTCACCAGGCTCTTCCCCCGCGCGCTCCTGCAATGGGAAGATTTCGAACCCGATAACGCTCGAAAAATTCTCGGGAAGTATCGGGATCAGGCCTGTACCTTTAATGATGATCTCCAGGGCACCGGGGCCATCACCCTCGCCGCGATCATCTCGGCCGTCCGCGTCTGCGGCACGCCCTTGCGCCATCAGCGCGTCGTCATCTTCGGCGCCGGCACCGCCGGTATCAGCGTCGCCAATCAACTCCGCGATGCCATGGTCTGCGAAGGCCTCTCCCGGGCCGACGCCTGTCGCCGCATCTGGTGCGTCGACCGCCAAGGGCTGCTCCGCTCCGGCGGCGCCACCCGGCTCCGTTCGCACCAAGCACCCTACGCCCGTTCCGAAGAAGAAACGAAACTGTGGAAGCGAGATGCCCACGACAACTCAATCAGCCTGGCCGAAGTCATAACCCGCGTCGTCCCCACCATATTGATCGGAGCCTCGGCCGCCCCCGGCAGTTTCACCAAGGCGATGGTCCGCGAAATGGGCGGCCAAATGGAACGGCCCATTATCTTCGTTCTCTCCTCTCCCGCCTCGCGCGCCGAAGCCATTCCAGCCGACCTCATCAACTGGACCGACGGGCGCGCCCTCATCGCCACCGGCAGCCCCTTCGCCCCCGTTACCTTCAAAGGCGTCACTTATGTCGTCGCCCAGCTCAGCAACGCCATTCTTTACCCCGGCCTGGGCTTGGGAGCGATTGTCGCCCGAGCCAGCCGCATCAGCGACGGCATGTTCCGAGCCGCGGCCAATGCCGTATCCAGCCTCGTCGCCGTGCGCATGCCTGGTGCCTCGCTCTTGCCGCAAATCGACGATCTGCGCAACGCCTCCGCCACGGTCGCCGTCGCCGTCGCCGAACAGGCCGAGGCCGAAGGCTTCGCCGGCGTTGCCTTCGACGACGTCGTCGAACAAGTGCAGGCCGCCATGTGGCAGCCGGACTACCAGCCCATCGAGGCAATATGAAAGGCAGTAACGAAATTATCCGCCGAGCCGCTTTTTCGTGGTCTCTCATCGCCTTCGGCCAGCCACCACCCCCGGTCGACCAAACTGTCGGGGAACCCTTCGGCCTTGTCGTCAATGTAGATTTCGTCGTCCTTCACTCCACCGTCCGCAACGCCAAGGGGCAGTTGGCAGCCAACCTATTGCAAAGCGACTTTACCGTCTATGAGGACGGTGCCAAGCAAACCATTCGGCTCTTTAAACATGAAGATTCCCCCGTCAGCGTCGGCTTGGTCGTCGACCATAGTGGCAGCATGAAGCGAAAGCTGGACGACGTCGTAGCGGCCGCGAAAATGTTCGTCGCCTCCAGCAATCCAGAAGACGAACTCTTTGTCGTCAATTTCAACGAATACGTCACTCTAGGGCTACCCGTCGCCATCCAGTTCACCCGCCGTTTCGACGAGTTGACCCGCGCCATCGCCAACACCCCCGCCACCGGCCAAACGGCTTTATACGACGCCATCGCGGCGGCCCTCGACCGGCTGCGGACCGACACCCGGGAAAAGAAGGCGCTCATCGTCATCAGCGACGGCGGAGACAACGCCAGCAAACGAACCCTGGCCGAAGTCCTCGTGCTCGCCGAGCGATCCAACGTCGTCATTTATACCCTCGGCATCTTCGAACCCACCGACCCCGATCGCAACCCCGGAGCCTTAAAACGCCTCGCCGCGGCCTCCGGCGGGGAGGCTTATTTCCCGGCGACGCCGGAAGCGATTGTCGCGGCGGCCGAGCGCGTTGCCCGGGATATTCGCAGCCAATACATCATCGGCTACAGCTCTAACAGCGCGCGCCAGCTCAACGCCTACCGAAAAATTCGCGTCGTCGCCGAATCGGTGGAGCGGGGCAAACTCATCGTGCGCGCCCGGGCCGGGTATCGGGCGGGGGCGAAATGACCAAAGATTTGGGGCCGGGCTCCCTCGGCCGTATGGTTCGTTGGACCCAAGCCATGCTCTTCGGAGTAGCCATCTCGATGTTGGGTTACGTCGGCTTTGTGGTCATCGATACGTGGCTATTCCAGAAAGCCGAACTCCAGCATCTGCGAGAGATGGTGACCGAGCGACAGCAGGAATCTCCGCAAAATGCCCCCGACTCGCCGAAGCCTGTCCCGCTCAAGAGCCTGCAAGGGTTGATCGGATTGATTGAGATCCCGCGTCTCGGTCTCTCTTCGATTGTGGTGGAGGGCACGAGCGGTTTAGTGCTTCGTCGCGCGGTCGGTCACATCCAGGGGACGGCCTTACCGGGCGAGGAAGGCAACGTGGGGTTGTCTGGGCATCGGGACACCTTTTTCCGGCAGTTGCGCGACATCCAACTGGATGACCAGATCACCCTGACGACCCCCCGCGGCGGGTACGAATACAAAGTCGTCTCCACCCAAATTGTCGACCCCTCGGATGTATCGGTCCTCGACGCCGATGGTAAAAGCGAAGTCCTGACTCTGGTGACCTGTTACCCCTTCTCTTACGTCGGCCCCGCCCCCCAACGCTTCATCGTCCGAGCCGAAAAAGTCCCGCTTTCGCCAACCAGCAAGCATCGCCACAAGCGCCGAATTTGAGGCCGGGTTTGAGTACGACGAACTTACTCGAAATCGGCGCAGCTCTCCCCAGGGCCGTCATTCTACCTTAGGGATTTCGCACACCTACTCGGTGCTCCACCGGCCCGGGCTTCGCACCGTCACCGACTCGGACAAAACGAAAAAAACAAGCGACCACCCCGTGCCTGAAGCGATCGACTTTCTCGTCATGACCTGGTCCAAGTTCCACCATTCGATCCGCGCGGCGTGATGAGTGGGAGGCTTCAGCGGCGGCGTCAACTCGACCGTCCCAGCTCGAATAAAAAGGGCCCCGGCGCGATACTTTCGCCCTGCAGTCAATGGGCCTTCAAAACGAAGGACGGACGGACCCGGATCTTCGAACGACGCGATCTCGAAGCGCTAGCGATACCTCGCAAAATCCCGCCGGCTTTTGTGGCTCAACGTTCCGATCACCGTCATCTCCGCGCTACCCGCATATTCGGGTGTCCGAGTTTCCTTGAGGATCCGGTCGATTGACGGTGAAGAACCCGTCCAATCTGGTCGTCGTGGCTGAGGGGCCAACGCTCCCCCGTTAGGTACTGGCCTTCCACCCACTGTTCGAAAGCCGGATGGAGGGCCACCTCGCACGGCCGGCAACAACAACAAGGCAATCCAGCCAATCCGCACCCTCCGATTCTACGTGCTGTCAAAATACGACGCGCTGCTTTTGAGGCCAAAGTTCGCAGATACCATCACTTTGGGCAATTGTTAGTAATCCAAGCAGCAACAAGCTCCAATTCTGCCGCTGAAGCATGACGGCTACCGTTACTAAGGTCCGTGTCCGGCATTTGAGGCACCGTCCCAGGAAAACTGCCCGTTCCCGCCAACGCCTGATACAACACCGAAGCTGCCGGATCGCCTTTCGCGACCAATTGGCCGGCAACACCCCAGTTGTCCGTCTTTTGCGCAACGAACGTATCGTAGCCGAGATCCCAAAACGAGCCGTGCGGCGAAAAGCCCAAGCTCGGACCCGGACCAACCAGCGTCTTGAGAAGCTGAATCACGTCCGCGAAAACAGGCCCCGCAACGATGACCGGAGGAGGAACTGGAACAGGCAATTCCGGCCCCACCGGAGCAGGCTCCTCCACTGCCGGTAGGTAGATAAAAGTAGGGCCGTAGAATCCTTCTAAGGCCTGCGGCAAAGGCTTTGCCATAATCTGCCTCGCGAGCGGCTTCAACCCAAACATCAGTCGAACAGCCATGCCCAGATGGCTCGCCGCTCCGGTCTGCCAAGCCAGGTCAAGCTGATCCAGCATTCGCGAAAATTTTCCGTTGAAGCTATCCTGCAGGCCCTGCACCTCCGCAGACATCTGCTCATATCCGCCGACGGGAACTCGAGGCACGGTAATCGTATCCGGAAACGGAAACGGAGCCCCTCCCAAAACCAACCCGCCCTGCGGTCCCGCCATCAGTTTCAGACCAAGGTATAGCTCCGCAAATCGATAATAGTGGGCCAGTTCCCCATTCGCGTTCTGGGCCGGTGAGTTCGGCGTACCTTCACCCTGTTCCTTAATCAGCCGAATCGCATCCCCAACGTTCCCGATGGAGGTGATCGGCGTCACCGCCAATCCGGGGAGTGTATTCGATACCAGTTGCCGGCTCCCATCAAACGGTATAGCGTTGTTTTCAAACGCTTCCAAAACAGCATCGTAAAACTCGCCTATCGTAGCAAAGGATTCGGTAACGACCGATTCCAGCATCAAAACCAACGGGCCATTCTCCGGGTACTCAATCTCCATGTAGACCTCGCGCACATAGGGCTTCGTCAGACCACTCAGGTACACGGTCAGCTCGGGACGAACGTTCCCAGGCAAATGCCCCGGATAATGAATGTTGTCGCGGTAGCCCTTCGCTATTTCCGGGGTGCCGCCAATTGCGGTCAGCAGGTTGCACACCAACCCCATGTGCGACATCTCCTGCCGGACTACCAGGTCAATCAGACCCGCTGCCTCGGCACCGTCACCACCGGCGTTCGAGTTCCGAATTGACCACATCCCAAAGAGGTAGGGCGGCAAAGTCGAAAGCTCAAGCTCGATCGCCGCCTGAAGGCTGGTCTTAAGCCAATCTACGTTCCGTTCGGCAACCGGAACCGCCATTTGTGTCTGGATCGCATCGTTCATTGGGATCTCCTAAGTTGGTCGGAAAAGCGCATGGGCCGCGAATACGAATGCACGGCCCATTTGTTCGCGCTCCGTTCTACAACACCGTCAAGTGCTTCTCAATCGCCGAAAGCGATGGGGTGAAAAAGTATCCGCCGCCCGTCGGCAGCACCCAATCCGCCTGCGTACGCAACACCGTCCGGGTCACCTTCGTGTTGTCCGCCGGATCGGGGATCGTCACGGTAAAAAACCGTTCCCGACCCTCGCCCTTCGTGCCATTTTGCCCCAAAATCGGGTCGTGGCCGGAGTCCTTATCCTTGAAGTCAGCATTGTTCACCCAGTTTCGGATCACAAACTCAAACTGGTCATCAATCGAGGTCTGGTAGGCCAGAAACTGAAGGCCACGATCTGTATCGTCAAACACTGGCGCATCCGGCGTCGAAGCCGAAACCGGACCATACGGTAATCCCCGTCGCAAAAGCCGGTGGGTCTGCGTGCTTGCTTCGTTCAGGTCCGGCACGCTCGCAGAATCATCATCTCGCGGATAGGTCTTCCGGATATGCGCCGAAAACGGGCACCGATCGCCCGCAACGTCGGCCTTTGCCTGAAGGTTCGCGTCATCATCAACGCAAGCGTTCTCATCCCCAGAACGGCGATGGATCAAATCCGTGTCGCCCTGGAACTCGAAGTGGTTATTCCGGCAATCGTTGTCCCCCAGGCAAGCATTCTCATCGTTGGGCGTTTTCGGCACCGGCGCACCACTCGGCCAACGACCGACTAATTTCGCACCCACCAGCCGCGCCGCGCTGGCGTTGGCCGGATCCTTCACGTGTAACGCCTTCGCCTGATCATGGAGAAACC